>JAJYHS010000256.1 GCA_021784635.1 bacterium | reverse complement strand
ATGTTCAATCGAACAAAAACCGCGGGGGAATAAAGTGAAAGCAAATGCGCAGCTTCATTTTGACGGCCACTGTATGGAAGCCTTCAAATTTTATGAGAAAGTTTTATCCGGCAAAGTGACATTTGCGATGACTTGGGGAGAATCACCTATGGCAAGCGAAGTCGCCCAGGAATGGCACAAAAAAATTATCCACGCGACTCTTGAGTTCGGCGATCAGGCCATTTACGGAGACGATGCTCCACAAGGGAGATATGAAAAACCGCAAGGTATTGATATTTGTTTGGGATTTAAAACAAGCGAAACGGCAAAAGCCGAAACAATATTTAAACGGCTGGCTGAAAACGGAAAAATTCGAATGCCGTTTGGTAAAACATTTTTTTCTCCCGGTTTCGGAATGGTCGTCGATCAATTCGGCGTCCCGTGGATCGTCCACTGCGAACAAAAATAACAAGGCGGGGTAATATGGAAAACCAAGAAATTAACGATTAATGCGACCACAGCTAACTCACTCTTGGCAATCGAACGACAAAAGTCGTATTGGGTGCAGATTCATCAAGAAATATGTCACCGCCGTGTGAGGCTAAAATCGCGTGAGCAATGTTGAGACCGAGGCCAGTGCCCTTGCCCACTGGCTTTGTCGTAAAAAAAGCTTCGAAAAGGTGCGCTCTCAATTCTAGAGCAACACCTGAGCCACTGTCAGACACTCGCATTTCAATATGAGTCTCCGTAATCACCACCGTGATGCGAACCCACTTTTCCGGAGCTTCTAAAACAACGTCATAAGCATTGTTAAGCAAATTGAGCAAAACCTGAGAAATCTGTACTGGCCGAGCGTAAACTTGTAAGTCATCGGGCACTTCATCGAACGTTAACTCAATTCCACTCGACTTGAAGTTGCCACGGCAAAAAACCAAGGTGTCTTCGATGATCTTTTTCACCGAAACAAACTCCAACGGATCATTGGAGCCATCTCTCGTAAATGCTCTTAGTCCTTTTATGATTCTGACGATACGAGACGACATGTCTTCAATTTCTTCGGAAATCTGCTGAAGCTCATTTTGATTGATTGAGCCTCCGGTCGCCAATTTGCGCAATCGACAAGCCTGCCCATAAACGATTGTGAGTGGGTTATTGACCTCATGGGCGATACCGGCGGCAAGTCGACCTAAAGCGTTCAGTTTCGAAGCGGCCGCAATTTCCAATTTTTGCTGTGCAATTTGCAGTTCCCGCTCTTTAATTCTCGTAATATCTCTGGCAACCGCATAAACAGTGTTATCTTTCGGATCGTAAACAGCCGTCCATGAAAGCCAAATCACCCGCCCCTCGCGGGTGATGTAGCGATTCTCATAATCTTGCAAGCTACCAGTCATGACGACATTTTTGGCCCTGAGTTCGGTATCGTGCCGATCGTCCGGATGAACAAATTTCATTGAGGACTGACTTGTCAGCTCTTGCTCGCTATAACCTAAAGCACGAACGAGCGCCGGGTTGACATGCGTCCAATAGTGATTGGACGCATTTTTCACAACCAAAAAGTCGAGCGTCAAAGTGAACAAGCGGTCGTTCAGTTCTGAAGGACTCATGCGTTCGTAGTTCTAGCCTTTATACAAAACCCATATCCGTACACGGTTTTTAATTCGCATTGGCTCGCCAGCAATTTCTTTCGTAGCGCCGTGATATGTGGGTCTAAAGCTCGGTCAGATGGCGGACCGTCGCACCAAACAAAGTTTTCGATCTCTTCTCGACTGACAAGCTGGCCGCTCTTTCGAATCAGTAGGCTTAGAATTTTAAATTCGATGGGACCAATATCAAATACTTCGCCGCCAATTGAAGCTTTCACTTCTTGAAGATCAATTGAGATATCTCCACAGTTGCGCGAATTTGACGCTGCCATTTCAAGCGCAAACTTGGACGACGTTTGGACTTTATTTTCAACCCTAAGAAGGAGTTCTTCGGGGCGAAAAGGTTTCGAAACATAATCGTCGGCACCAGCCGAAAAGGCTTCGATTCTATTTTCCGGTTCATTCAACGCCGATAACATGACAACAGGGATAGTGGATGTAATTGGATCTTTGCGCAAAGCCCGGCACGTCTCGATACCATCTTGCCCCGTCATAAGAATATCGAGAACAATGGCGTCGGGTTTGATCTGGCGGGCTACCCGCAAACCGTCCGGACCGTTTTTAGCGAGAAAGACCTGGTACCTCTCCGAAAGAACTTGTGAGACAAATTCACGAATATACGATTCGTCGTCAATGATGAGTATTCGATGTCGATTGGTCATAAATTATCTTTAAATTATTTAAGATTTATACTGTCTGAGATCTTTGCTTGAAGCAACATTAAAATATATACCACGGTTCACATTTACCGAAAAATGTCTAAATTCCCGAAATTTCGCCGCCTCAAATCCATAATTAATTTAAGAATCATCCGATCCAATTTCTGTTTATAGGCGTTCTTCGTCGCCGAACGTCGCGCTTTGTCGATCACTCGATCATAACCTCCGGCGGCCTTGGACTTTCGCCATTACTGGAATAATCTGATTCACTAGGGGGCGCTGTGGAAACTTCAGATCTTAAAACTTTAATTGAATTTATGGCAAGGTCACTCGTGGATCATCCAGATAAAGTAGCAGTAAATGAAATTGCGGGTGAACAAACGACCGTGTTTGAACTTCGAGTAGCCAAAGAAGATCTGGGTAAAGTTATCGGAAAGCAGGGCCGAACGGCTCAATCTATGCGTGCGATTTTAAATGCGGCAAGTACTAAACTCCGAAAAAGAAGTGTCCTCGAAATTGTCGAGTAGACGTGAAATCCCGTTGTCGAGCACCAAATTAAGAAAGTTGTTTTAGATTGAGACAATTAAATGGTTTTTCACCATTAATTTTGGCGGCGACTTGGCATCAACTTTGCCTATAAAGTTGAGTAGGGGCTTACAACTTAAATTAACGGCATTAAATCCCGATAATATTGTTGAACTTTTAATCGGTGTCATCTGTTTTGCCACAAGGCCAGTGTGAAAAATTTTAAAAAGGATTGTTAAGTGTCATCACGAGTTAGTATTTACAAATCGATAAAAATGATTTTGGTATTAATCATACCATTTTTTCTTTTTGACAATTGTTCGGGCGGCTTCCAGTCTGTGTCCAGTCAAAATGCCTCATTGGCTAGTACATCTAGCGGATCAACAAACCCATTGAGTTTACCGCTCGTACAATCCCAAAATCTCTCAATGACATTTTTAGGGTCTTTTAAAGTTCCACCAGGCTCGGGAAACCAGGAGTTCAGTTATGGCGGCGGGGCAATGTCTGTCAATGGGACGACAATGTATCTTACTGGACTTTACTATTATAATAGCGGAAATAGCGACTCCGGCGCATTGGGAGCGATCCAAATCCCCAGTCTCTCCGGAACACCCGCATACGATGGTTCAAATGGTACAGCGACTATTATCACCCAACCGATAATACCAGTTAATGCCAGTGGCACGCCAATATTGAATTGTGGTCAAGCCGCTTCTAATACCTATTGTTCACTTCAAGGGTCACTTGTTTACAATGGCAAGCTGTACATTTCTGTGGCGCCCTTTTATGACACACGAAATGGTGCCAACGGTTTTATACTCGGTGCGAACCAAAATCTCTCAAATTGGGGCGTCGTCAATTCGGCTTCTGCTCCGTGCCTTTCTGGAACATCAAAACAATGTACCCAGCGATATTTTGCCGGCGCGCTTGGCATTGTGCCGCCGATATGGCGCCCATACTTGGGGGGCCCATGCTACGAAGTCAATGGTCCAGACCTAGCCATACAATCAAATGCCATCAATGGGTTTGGGTTCGCAACTTTTAACTGCGGAGAATACAACTCGTCGGGTGGCTCAATCCCGGTCAAAGAGGGGCTTGATTACTATTACGATGGACTTTCAAGAGATCCTAATAAATACGAATTGAGTTACCGCAATCTCACTGGTCCGCTGCCACTGTCAGGCACGAATGGTTGTACCGCAACGCTGACTGCTGCGCCAAAGAACGGGACGACCAACGTTGTTCTTACCTCAGGATTTGCCGGATGTAATACCAGAGCATCAGATGGGCCGTACCAAATAAAATTCAGTGACGGTGAGACCCGTCTTGTTCACATGACACTCAACAATGCAAGTGTCCCGGACGCACTTTTTACGTGCTACAATGGCGTAACGGGTTGCACGTCATTCCCCGCGCTCACGAATTGTCCGGCAGGCGGATGTTCCACAACTGTTACTTTTAATCCGATGGGCGATAACTATTTCAGCGAATACGACGGCCCCATGGGTTATGGTTTTATTGTTCCAGGAACTCGTTCATTAATATATATCAGTGTGCATCAGTACGGACCAAACGAAGCGCGCGGTACCGGTTGCAATGTAAATGCAAGCGGCAGTAACGACACGCCGATTTCACCTGACACAAAACATTATAGTCGTGTCCAAATAACGGCCTACGATCTCAAACAGATTTATCAGGCTGAACAAGGATCAATTCCAGTTTATAGCATCAACCCTTATTCATTTTGGGAATTCCCGAATTGGCAGGCGGCGGCCAATACTAGCAATAATTGCCCATCGATGAGAGGCAATGGCAGTTTTTTCTTCGACCCGAATACAGATATTCTTTATGGCACATTTTCATCCAATGGTTACGGGTATGGAGACATGATTGTTGATGAGTGGTATATTAAACCTCTTGGTTCTACACCATAGTAAAAGCCGACCTTCGTTTGACCGCATGATGGCGGCCATTTCAAACTTAAGATGGGCAAAAGTGATTTACGTGAGTACGGATATTTCAAGCAAGGATTTTATGGTTTATGCGAGTAAATTTCGAGGCGCGCTTTCTTCGGTCGCCATTATTTTTTCAGCAATCCGAATTCCGTCGCACGCGGCGCTGGTGATGCCTCCGGCGTATCCGGCGCCCTCGCCGCAGGGGTAAAGCCCTCGGTGCGAAAGTGACTCTAAAGTTTCGCGGTCTCGCGTGATGCGAATCGGGCAAGACGTTCTTGTTTCTACGGCGTGAAGCTGTGCTTCTTCAGAGATAAAACCTTTCATCTTACGGCCAAATTCTTCGATACCTCTTTTGAAATGAGCACTAAGCGCGGGTGGCATTAGAGTATGTAATGGTGCAGCCTTCACGAACGAAGGTGACGATGACGGCAGTACCGGGCCCGATCTCTCTTCTAAAAAGTCGACAAGTCTTTGCGCTGGAATTTCTTTTGACATCACCATTTCGTAAGCATTGCGTTCAAGCATTGCGCGGAATTTAAGACCGGCCCAAAGATCTTCGGTGCCGAAGGTTTTGGCGGAGTCGATACTCACAACGATCGCGCTGTTGGCGAATTTCGAGCCGCGATTATAATTGCTCATTCCATTACACACGACTGAGTGATTCTCGGTACCGCTCGAAAGAACGTATCCGCCGGGGCACATGCAAAAGCTATAAACCCCGACATCACCTTCGTGGTCATGGTGGGCGAGTCGATAATTAGCCGCGCCAAGCTTCGGATGCGATTCGCACGCACGATATTGAATTTCATTGATCAGCTTTTGCGGGTGTTCGATGCGAAGGCCGACGGCAAAACTTTTGCCCTCCATGTACACTTGCGATTCGTGTAGCCGGTCAAAGATATCAGCCGCCGAGTGGCCGGTGGCCAAAATTATTTTGTCGGAGTGAAATTTGCGACCGTCCGCAGTTGAAACCCCGGTCATCGAATACGTTTTGCCATCTCTTTTTTCGCACAAAAATTCGGTGACGGCCGTGTCGAAGTGAATTTCGCAACCGTTGGCTACGAGAAACCCCCTTAGACGCGGAATCACTCTTCTGATGCGGTCCGAACCCACGTGCGGATTGGCCGTGTACTCAATCTCAGCTGGCGCACCAAAACGCACGAGTCTGTTCATAACGTATTCGATGTGATCCGATTTGATGCGTGTAATGAGTTTACCGTCGGAGTAAAGCCCCGCACCACCTTCGCCAAAACAAACGTTGTTGTTCAAATCGAGGTCACCATACCGCCAAAAGCGGTTGATTTTCAGCAAGCGCTCTTCTGCTTGCGACCCGCGCTCGAGAAGCGTACAGGGCACGCCACGCTCAACAAATCTCAAGGCCGCGAAAAGACCCGCCGGCCCCGCACCGATGATAAGCGGCTTTTCACCGTGGTACTCCGCCGGGGCGAGTTTGAACTCGCGCGTCGGAACAACTTCGTCTTTCGCATAAACTTCGACGGTGTAAACAAAATGCGGGTCATGGCGTTTTCGCGCATCAATCGACTTTTTGAGGATACGATGGTTAGCGTATCCTGGCGACAACCAGGCCAATTTCTCTTCAAGTTCGTCGTCGAGGGCAACTTTAATATCGTGCAAAACTCTCGCGCACATTGTTGAAGAATATACCCGCTTTGTGCAACTTTCGACAGAGTAAACTTGCATGACCGATGGCACCTACGAGCTGGACGACGACGGCACAACCGCCATCAAGATAAAGAAATTACCTGTTAGCGACAAAGCAATGCCATTAGGTCCGTTTCAATAAACAATATTGGTAAACCGTGAAATAAGTCAGTGCCAGCTCAGGCAGAAGAGAGAGAACGGGATTCGGGGGCAGCGGTAAATTTTAAGGACGAGACGTATATTTAATGAACGAGCACTCCAGATTAAACACGACGGCCAGAAGTCTGGAGCGAAACGCCCTGACAGTTGAGATGGGCGAAACGCTATAAGTAACTACGAAAGTTATAAGTCCCTATATGGGCTGTAGTAGTACAGCTTATTAAGCATGTTTTGAAACACAGGTAAAATCTATACCCGTACGCTAATATCTCCAGAATCGACGTCGCGTGCAGCTCTTAGGCATCTGTCATATGGTCAAGTGCCCCAGCAATTTCAAATCTATCTAGGCGCGAATATAAGGCATTTTAGAGTTTGCGAAGTCGCGACTTGCTGACGACCTCTCTTCGAATCCGCTTTTGTTCGGCGAGTATCGATCCA
>JAJYHS010000038.1 GCA_021784635.1 bacterium | reverse complement strand
GATGAATACGCTTGAAAAAATCGCGGCGGCATTGCGTGACCGTTCGCCCCAGGTGACGGTCGATTTATCGGTCATCGAACTTGCCCGCCGGCCGCTTGAGCGCATGATGAAAATCTCTCGCGGTGAAGTCGTCGTGTGGAACTAAAACCCATCCCCAAAAAATCGGTTACGATTTGCAGCGTCGAAATTGACTATTTTATTTCTCCCGGCTGGAAGTCTCTCGGCCGAAATGCGAAGGCAACCAGCTCTAACCGTCTCAAATTGGAACAACATCTTAAGTTCATTTTAAAAAACCGTCGTGGCTGTTATTTCAGCCTTTCGCACACCCGTCACTTGGGCGGATTCGCGGTCGCCCAACAACCGGTCGGATTTGATCTAGAACCAACAACCCGTCGTGTCTCGAAAAAAGCCGTTTTGCGGTTTGCGAGTCCATATGAACTTGCACACTTTAACAATAATGCTTTAGCCGTCTGGGTAGCTAAAGAAGCCGCATTTAAGGCTTTGCGTACGACAGCACAGCCCAAAGTGGTCTCAGCGATTCAAATTGACGGAATACGCCACCTAAAGAAGCACCACAATTCACGCCAAATCTGTTTGTTTCAGTTTAACGTAAATGATTCTCATCTGTTACCGAAGCGCGGCTACGGACGCTGTGAGTTTGATAAACGTACAATAATGGGATTCGCCGTAATTAGCCCTTAACTTTCGTCGAGCCTAGCCGATAGGTATTCATAACAGTTAAACAACTATAAAGGAGCATCGATGAAAAGCGAGCGGCGGGTGGCTGGCCGAAAAGAGGTCGAGGGAATATTAATAAGCGATCTGACATCGATCACGAATTACTCTGTGATTGCAAAAACAGGCCGCATTGTAAATGCCTCGACAAGCGGGTTTCTTGTCGAAATTTCGCGGCGAGATTTGGTTCCCAAAACGCTTCGCCAAAATCTCAACCTTGAATCGCTCCTAGGCCAGCAAGTGGCGCTTTATTTGCCGCAAATGAACCTCGACTTGGACGGCACGGTTTCTCGCACAACCCATGTCGGCAAGGGAGTTTTTGCAGTCGCGATCGACTTTTCCTTTGAAGTGCCGGAATATTGGCGCGCGTGTCTCGTGGATCTTTTGCCAATGCCGGGCGAAATGAGGTAACCCGAGCCATTCTATCTTTACAGTTCAACAAATGGCGGCAATCCAGCTTCGCTCGCCAATACGAGCGAATAATGTGCCGGTAAAAACCAAGCCAGGGCCTCGAGAACACCCGGATGCTCGGCGGGTTCAGGATTGCCCAATGATTCAACCGAAAAACAAAGATCGTATTGTTCGCGGTCTTGGCTCACCACAAGTATTTTCGGTGTTTTAACCCCATTATCATGAAAAAACGCCTGTAAAATTTCGCGCACGTACTTGGGTAGGTATTGTTCGCTCGGAGCTCCGGCGTGAATCATCTGACCCTTTTGAAGTTCGAATTTCGATTCGGCGGGCGCTTTTTGAATCACCGAGCAAGTATTATTGTCGGTTGTGAAAATGTGCCCCGTTTGGCGAAAATTCCATGTCATCCCGTAGGTCAAAACCGCGTCAGGCAATTCCTTTTTTGGATTTACGACAAGGCCGATGCCGCGGGTTGAAAGCCAATTCAAAACATTTGCTACGGGCTCTTTCGATTTTTCGTTTAGTTCAACTTTAAGGTAAGGCCAATTATCTGGACCCGGCGCTGGCGTCTCATCGACGACCGTAACGTTGGCCAACGGTAATTCTTTAAAAAAGTCAGCGTGCCAGGCTCCGTCACGGTTGGTTTGGGGCGTAGCCGCTAGTTCATAAATTTTGGACATGACGGTCTATTTGCTCCATTGGCCGCCGTGGCGCAAGGCATTTTTCTACGACAATTGTCTTCATGAGCTCACTTGGGTAAGCTAGTCGGCGCTATGTCTGTCGATGTCATGCGCTTTATCGATTATTATGTCGGAGTTCCTCTCTGTTTCTTAGCGGGGATTTGGCTGAAGTTCGTACGCCTATTACAAAAAGGCCGCAAGGGGCCCGCGAAACGTACTGTTTTTTTGCAGCTTTCAGAAATGGGCAGCGCCATTGTCGGCGATTCGGCTCTTCGCTGGCTGCGCAATCAAAATGTTGAAATCTTTTACGCAATTTTTGAGCGCAACGCCGCGAGCCTTCGAATGGTAGGGACAGTCGCGCAAGATCATATTTACTTAATTCGAGAAAAGAGCCCTTTATTGTTTGCGTTTGATACGTTTCGTTTTTTTATTTGGTGTCGCGTCCGCCGAATTGATTCAGCGATCGATTTTGAACTCTTCTCAAGATACTCGGCCCTGCTTTCTGCGTTTAGCGGAGCCCGCGAGCGTGTCGGTTTTGATTCGTTTCATGCCGAAGGGCTTTACCGCGGCGATATTCTTACCCGCCGGGTAGCTTACAATCCGCATATCCACATCGCAAAAAATTTCATGGCTCTTGTCAAATCATTGATGGCGAGCGAGCCGGATCTCCCTTATTTCAAGGGCGGCATTTCCGACGAGGAGATTCAACCCCAAAAAATCGCGGTTAATGAAAGCGCCAAGCTTCGTGTTCGGGCGAAGCTCAAAGAACTCGGCACGGCCGATGTAGACCAAGTTAAGTGGGTCATTCTCAATTGCGCTGGTGGAGAATTTTTACCTCAGCGGCGTTGGCCGCAAGTTCATTTTGCAAAACTCGGACAACTTATTTTAGATCAAAATCCTGATGCCCACATTCTTCTCACCGGTTCGCCCAGTGAGGCCCTTGAAGTGGAACCTATCCGCATATTAACTGCGCGCGATCGCTGCCATAATTTCGCCGGGCGTATTGCATTTGAACATCTCACAAGCCTTTACACTTTTTGCCGCCTTATGGTTTCAAACGACTCCGGACCGGCACATTTTGCAAGCCTAACTGAAATTCCAACTTATGTTTTTTTTGGGCCCGAGACACCGGCGCTCTACGGGTCTCTAGGTAATTTCACTCCTCTGTACGCGAACTTCGCCTGCTCGCCGTGCGTGAGCGCGTTCAACCATCGCAAAACTCCGTGCCAAGACAATAAATGCTTGCAGGTTATTTCACCTGAAACTGTTTATAGTAAAATCGCCCAACATTTAATGTAGATAATTATTGGCGAGTCGCCTCAAGAAGTTGAAATTTCGGCGGGATGGCAATGTTAATCAGGTGCCAAGTCCAGTGATCTTTTGACATCCAATCGGGCATCCTTTCGTTTGGCTCAGTAAGTAAATAAAAGTGGTCTCCAGTTGGTTTCGATTGCGGAATAAAATCGTAAAAATCAGGGCGATCAATACCGCGCAGCATGTAAACCGGCTTTTTGGTAATGTAATTAAGTGCCGCAGCCCATTGGTGCGTTTGTGTGAAAAGAGGATGGTAGGGTTTTAATTTTTTAGCGAGCAACTCGTATTGATAGGCGTTCATAACGTGACCGCTTAGTTTACGAAGATTCGGCACAAACATCACAATGATCGCCGCAATGAGCGCAGCGCCAAAAACGGCCACATATATGCGCGTAAAAGCACGAATGCGCGGATAAAATACCGCCAGGGCCAAAATCGCCGGGTAGCCCACGATTGTCCAATTGGCCTCGACATGTGACTTAAGTGCCGAGAAAAAGAAAAATGCAAACGGAAACCAACCAAAATAGATTAAAATCCTTGCCGCTCGCGGCAGCTTAGCCCGTAAAGCGGCCCACACAATCAGCGGAAACAATAACCCGATCTGGGTAAATACATACTCGAAAGCCCATGATGGTTTGTAGGCGTGATTATGAAATCCATGGTGGAGCTGAAAACGAAATGAAATAAAATTGTGTTGATAATTCCAAATCAAAACCGGAGCGCAAAATAAAAGTCCCGCCAAAATGGTAAGCGGCACGTACTTCCAGTTTACCTCGCGCCATCGCCGCTCAAAAATCAGATAAAGAAATATAGGAGGAACAAACAATACCGCATTGTACTTCGAACAAAAGCAAAGCCCTAAGACCGCACCCAGTGCGAGGTAATTAAACCCCCGCGGGTCACGTTCAAGGCGCAAAAACACATAAATGGCGAGTGACCAAAAAAATAGCAATGGAATGTCGGGCGTCACTATGATCGAACCCGCTCCCAAAAACGGAGAAAATAAAAAAAGCAGAGCAAAACACCACAGCCGTTCTGAGCGCAGCTCGTCTTGCGGCAAAATTTCACTCATAATGAGTAGCCACAGCGCAAACGTCGCTTGCCCGAGAATCACCGCCGGAAATCGCACACAATTGGCGTACGGTTCAAGAAAATGACCGAGAAGAAAAAGCCATGCCACCATTGGGGGATGGTCAAAGTAACTGAGTTGTAAATGGTGGGACCAAACCCAGTAATAGGCTTCATCGGCAAAAATCGGAATAAACGCCGCCAATACCAGCTTGATTAATAGGCTCGACCAAAATAACCTTTTCATTTGTGGGTTTGCACTTTACAAAGTGCTTGAGGCGATGTCATATTGCGCCTCGCAAAATTACGCACACGGCAAGAGTGCACGTCAACTGTAAGCCGAAGCGCGGAGGAGGTTAGCTCAGTGGTAGAGCGCCACCCTTACAAGGTGGATGTCGTGGGTTCGAATCCCTCACCTCCTACCATTCGAAAGGAATTCGGATATGGAGCGAAAAATTTTAGCCTCCGAAGAACTTCGCATCTTTCGCGACACAGTTCGCGAGATAATTAAGTCGCAAATAGTCCCCGAATATGAAAAATGGGAAGACGCCCGCATGGTCCCGCGAGAAGCTTGGCTTGAAGCCGGTCGGCAAGGTTGGCTTTGCCCAGAAGCATCCGAGGAATTTGGCGGCATGGGTGCAAGTTTACTCTACACGGTCATATTAACTGAAGAATTATATTACCACGGCGTTTCGGGATTTTTCATTCCCCTTCATAACGGCATTGTTTATCCGTACATCGATCGCTTCGGCACGCCCGAGCAAAAGAAAAAGTGGACACCCGGCTGTGTAAGCGGCGAAACAATTTTAGCTTTAGCGATGTCCGAGCCCGGCTTCGGGAGCGATATTGCACATTTGACGACCGAAGCGCGCCGAGACGGCGATTATTATGTCTTAAACGGCTCGAAGACTTTCATCAGTAACGGACAACTCGCGGATTTGTTCGTGGTCGCAGTGCGCACAGATCCAAAGGCCGAGCCGGCTCATCGGGGTATCAGCCTTATTCTGGTTGATTCGAATTGCAAAGGGTTCAGTCGTGGCAAGAATCTCGATAAAGTTGGATTTCATGCTCAAGACACCTCCGAGATATTTTTTGAAGATTGCCGCGTACCCGTAGCTAATTTGCTGGGAAAGGAAAATGAAGGTTTCAAATATTTAATGCAAAACCTTCAGCAAGAGCGGCTTGTTCTAGCTATCGGCGCGGCCGCCGCCGCCGCCGGAAGTCTAGACCTCACAGTTGAATATGTGAAAACACGGCACGCCTTCGGGCAGCCACTTTCGAAATTTCAAAATACCCGCTTCAAATTGGCTGAAGCCGCAGCGCGTGTTTCACTCGCTCAATCTTATTTAGACGACTTAATTGTCCGGCACCTGAACAACGAAAAACTTGTCAAAGAGGTCAGTATTGCAAAATACTGGATTACCGAAACCCAATTTCAAGTTGCCGATGATTGCCTGCAGCTTTTCGGTGGTTATGGTTACATGCGGGAATATCCGATATCCCGCTATTTCGTCGATGCTCGCGTACAACGTGTATATGGCGGCAGTAACGAGATTATGAAAGAACTAATAGCTCGTGAACTAGGCCTTTAAAAGGTGCTAAGCTTCTGAAATGCGAGTTATCCCGCGATTTTCAGCTTTTAGCGACTGGTCAACGAGCATCCGCGCGCGCTTTGGCCGCGCCCTCAAGCATCGCAATTACCGGCTTTTTTTTACGGGCCAAAGTATTTCACTTATTGGTACGTGGCTGACGAGGGTGGCAACAAGCTGGCTCGTTTATCGCCTCACGAAGTCGGCATTTATGTTGGGATTTGTCAGTTTTGCGGGGCAAATTCCGATGTTCTTGTTCGCATCGGTTGCTGGCGTGTGGGTTGATCGACTAAATCGTCATCACATTCTAAAACTAACGCAAACCCTGTTTATGATTCAATCCGCACTGCTTGCGGTTTTTACCATTAGCGGAAAAATTACGATAACCGACATCATTGCGTTGAGTGTTTTTCAGGGCTTTATCAACACATTTGATATGCCCACCCGCCAAGCTTTTGTTATTCAAATGGTTGAATCCCGCGAAGACTTACCCAATGCCATCGCGCTTAACTCGTCGATGGTCAATATGGCGCGGCTTGTGGGGCCGTCATTTGCAGGTATTCTCATTGCAACAGTTGGTGAAGGCGGCTGTTTTGCCATCGATGCGGTCAGCTACTTGGCTGTGATTGCGTGCCTATTCATGATGCGGATCAAGCCGCAGGTCAAACATGCGCACGAAAGAAAACGCGTCAGGCACGAACTCGTCGAGGGCGTGCGCTACGCTATTTCGTTTCGACCGGTTCTTGTGCTTTTGCTTATGCTCGCCGTTGCGAGTTTTATGGGTTTGCCTTACATGGTGATATTGCCAATGATTGTGGCTCGCCTACACGGTAACGCGGCCTTGCTCGGCTACCTTACAGCATTCGCCGGCTTGGGCGCCCTGTGCGGAGTGCTCTATTTGGCATCTCGACCATCCGTGCTTGGTCTGGGACGAGTAATTGTAATGGCTTCTGCCACGCTTGGAGTGGGCCTCATGTGCTTTTCGCTTTCTCGCTTGCCGCTGATCTCAATGTTTTTCATTTTCTTTGTCGGATTGGGCCTAATGGTTCAACTGGCCGCCGGCAACACGATCTTACAAACCATAATCGACGAGGATAAACGCGGGCGAGTGATGAGCCTTTACGCAATGGCGGTCGCCGGCATGGTCCCGTTTGGGAGCCTTTTTGCCGGAACCATCGCAAAATATTACGGGGCTCCCACGACCCTTTTTATCAGCGGTTTTACTTGCACGAGATCG
>JAJYHS010000135.1 GCA_021784635.1 bacterium | reverse complement strand
CTGTTTAATCATCGCCACAAGTCCGTTGGAGCGACTGGGCGATAAGTGTTGAGCTAAACCCAATGCCGAAATAAATTGTGGCTCGGTTGATAAAATTTCTTGCGCCGTACGGTCCGAATAAATTTTTAAAAGTATTGCAATGAGCCCTTTAACAATTAGAGCATCACTATCCGCAATAAAATGAATGGTTTTATCAGCGTGCAATTCGGCTTTAAGCCAAACTTGCGCCTGACAACCGCGAACCTTCAAATCCTCGATCTTGTCCGCCTCAGACATCGGCGGCAGTTGCTTTCCCATTTCGATTATGTGCCGATAGCGGTCTTCCCAAGTATTTAATTGCGAGAAATCATCGATAATTGCCGATTGCCGCGAATCAATTGCACCCATAGTATTCATGTGCGCGATATTATCACGCCTCTGTTTAATGATCACGATTGCGATTGCACTGCAATTTATGGATACAGCTGGCAAGAATACGGCGGTACATAGCAGCCGTCATTCCAGGTGTATTGACCACACGTCCAAAGCGCGTTGTATGCGGCCTGATTTACCGAAAAATTGGATGTCCCGAAAAATGAGGCTCCATTTGCCGCAAAAGCCACACACTGCCACACCCCGGGAGCAATTCCCGGCATCCAACTCCATGCCGGCGCTTGCCAATAAGGCGTATACCAAACTGGCGGTCTTACCCAAGGACTCCAAGCCCAACCAGGATTCCAGCCAGGAGCAACGTAGCCCGGACTATATGGGGGAACAACAAATACCGGCCCCGGGCGCAATGGAATTCGCGGAAACCATCGGACTTGCGCTGAAGCCGTCGGGCTCAGGCTCAAAAAGAATGTTGTTAAAATATGAACGATAAACATAATCTCACTCCTACCGTACAACTGTACGCTCGAAGCTCTAAATTAAGTTGTCTAATTTTTCAACAGTTCAGTGCCAAAAAAGCGCATTAAAAGCAATTAAAGGGTCCTTTTTTATTTTCGTAAAACCACCAGTTTTTGCATTAATTCTAGGGGCTTAGTTCCGATTTTTCACCTGGCACTTCATTTGCCATTTAGATTCAGTAACGGAGGGAATCGAATATGAAAACCTTAATTTTAGTTGGATCTTTGATGATCGGTCTTAACGCATGGGCCATGATGAACACCGCTAATGGAAGTTATCAACAGGTTCAAAATTCAGGTTCCCAGACCTACACAATTCGTGACGGTTATGGCCAATATGTTGGTCACGGCCCCACAAGAATCGCGGCGGCTTCAGACGCACGCACTCAGTGCATACAGCATCTTGTTGAGGTTTACGAAGAAGGCCACAATGGCATGACTCCCGATCCGAATATTGCTGATTATATGATTGACGCCTGCATCAATAAATAGCGAATATGTGCGCATGAGCATGATTTTGGATTTTCTATTTGGTAAAAGTCCGAAAATTTTTGACGAGAAGGGCCGCGTTCACCACGAATTGCCCAAAGAGAAATGGGACCTCTGGAACGCTCGCTATCAACAAGGCGCCGAATACAATTGGCGTAACCATACCGGAATGAAAGCAACTTCCGCCACCGCGGCCAACGCCAAAGTTGCAAATAGCTCGAAAACCAGCGAACGCAAAAACTGATTTTGCATTAGCACCGAGTATCGGATCCATTAGCTGCCGTTATTTGGCCAACGGCTCATGAGCTCAAAATAAAATAAAATTTACCAAAGACGCTCATTCCTTCACTGTTATTTTGGTAAAACCCCGCCATTTTATTTATTTTATTTGCGCAACGCCGACACGTTTGCATTTACCCGTCAAGGTGGGGACCGATGACTAGACATTCAATTATAATCTTTTGCACGCTAATCGCAGCTCTATCTGTTTTGCCATCGATAGCGAAGGCCGATAACGAATGCGCGATCGAATTGGCAGGCTCACCGCGCGAAACCGCAAAACAAATGCTGAATATGACTTCTTTTCACGATTCGTACGATTACACGATGTTTTCGGATCTAGGATCAATCATCGCTATCAAAAGTTTTGACGAGCCTTCACGAGGCAGCCTCATCATGTCAACCTCAAAGGGCACCGTTGTCACGTTTTCTCCAGTAAAACAAATGTCAATTGGGCAGAAAGCGATGAATTTCTATAACCCTTTCACGTTGTACTCCGAAATTGTCGGACTGAGACCTGACATTGTGCCGCTGTATAAGACTAAATCTAAAAAACGCGCGGTTGTTTTTACGAAAAAAAGTGCCGCAGTATTAGTAAGCCTGGGTCACGACGTACAACTCCCGACCGGTGTTTCCGGAATTTTAAATGCCGACTTTATGCCACATGATCAAGTTGCCGTGGTTCTTCCGAAACAAATTCAAATTTATACGCTCCCAAAATCAGTGGGTGACCCCGCGATGTTAACCCATGACCTTCTCGCACAAACAAAATTTCAGGCGGCCGCAATCGATAAAACACGAGGGCGTATCGTCGCCGCAGATGGTAATGATCTCGTTGTTTTCAATGACGAGGGTCAACGAAACGTAATCGCTCACCTACAGCCGAACGAAGAGCCGGTCGACAAAATCATCATCAGCGACCTTGGTTCGCGTTTTTACATTCGCCAAGGCTCTCGTCTCACGTTTTATGATTTTGACGGCAAAACATATGGGAGTGTCGACGTTGGCCGGTCACTTTACGGTATGGACTGGAATAGTGACGATTCTCAAATCGCTTTGAGCTCGCCAGAAACGACGATTGTTTATAATTTGTTGACACAAAAAGCAGTTCAAATTGGCCAACCCGGAGATCAATGGCGTCGCGTCGCTTGGAGCAAGCGGGACGGGCTACTGCTTACTCTAGGAATTGACGAACACATTGACCGCGCGAACTCTCAAACTGTGCCGGTTTGGTCTGTAGACGTTTGGGATCCGGTCGACGGCAAAAAATTAGGCACGATCTATCAAACACCACTGAACGCAGAAACGGACGCTTACCCGTATCTGGTAGGCTTACAAGGGTCCATCGCCCTCGGCGACTTTCAGTTTTATTTAGTTTCTCCGGACGGCGTACTCTCGCACATCACTCAAGGGGTAAGGGCTCGTGACGAACAAGCGCCACTTGTGAAGCGGTTGCAATCTTCAAGCACAAGAATTGCGCTCCCTGACGAACCGTCGACTAAATTGGGGAATAAACGCAGGCTCAATTAAAGTATTTGTCTTGCCATTTGCAATGCTTCGCCGCGGTCGACAATTTCACCGCGCAACTGTTTCTTGTAGAGAACCGCAAGTATTTCACCAATTTTCGGGCCAGCAGCTACACCTAAATCTTTTAAATCGTTTCCGTTTACAAAAGGAGCAGGTAAACGTCCCAAATTACCCGCCAGTTTTAGATACTGTTCCAATATCTGCCCCACGCGATGGTGCGGTAACAACCCAATCGACTCGAGTGCGAAGCCCAGTTCAGACAATAACGGACCCTCTTCGGTATCAAGACACATAAGCGCCGCTTCAGGATCTTCGCGAAGGCTTTTGGCCCCGTTTACTAAAAAATGAATGTAGTGGTAACTGGCTCGAGACAACGACAAACTCTGCAATACCTTATCGGTAACCTGCGCGATTCGCCCATGTGACTTTGCCGCTTCAATTTCAACGATAAACATAAGTGACAAAATCAGTTCAAGCGACCCGATACCGCTTAAGCGCGCAAGAGCGCGAAGAAATCGATTTCGATATTGTTCCACCTCAATGAATTTAAGCGGCTCAAAAATGACTCGAAACAAACCGGTGTCGATAAGCGCCGCGAAACCGGATGCCACATTACGAGTCTGCGACAGCCGCACGAGTTCGGCCGTTATCCGTTCGCGCGAAACCACGCGAAGCTCGTCAGCTAGAGCTTGAATCGCGCGATATGTTTCAGGCTCAATTTGAAATCCAAGTTGGGCGGAAAAACGAACCGCGCGTAAAAGGCGTAATTTATCTTCTTGAAAACGTCGGCGGGGTTCACCGACGGCGCGAATAATGCCGCCTTTTAAATCTTTCAATCCTTGCACAAAATCAATTACTCGGTCTTTTTGAAAATCATAAAAAAGGGCGTTCACAGTAAAATCGCGCCGTTTTGCGTCTTCTTCTGCGCTTGCAAATGTCACCGATTGAGGATGCCGTCCGTCAACGTATGCCCCATCAGAGCGAAACGTGGCCATTTCAATTCGTTCCCTGCCGTCGCCGACCGGTATCATCATTATTCCAAACTGTTTGCCAATGTCGAGCGCGTGTTTACCTGTTGCGCGCTTAATGATTTCTTCTAGGTCTTCGGGTAATGCGCTCGTCACAATATCAAAATCATGCACGGGTTCGCCCAAAAGCGCGTCGCGAACTGCTCCGCCCGCTAGGTAAGCAGTAAAACCTTTTGCGCTAAGAGCCCGTACAACAGTCTGAACTTGCTGCCAATGCGGATGTTGAGCGAAGATCTCATGGAGTGGCGCGTTTGTTGCCAATGACATAAACTGAGTTTACTCAAAGGCCGGTGATGTCACAAGAACAAGAACAGGAACAGCCGATCGAACCTATTCTTCGCACGATCATGGCGGAGCATGGTTTTGATCATTTTGGATGGGCCCCGCTTACACCGGCCCTGTCGATGACCCATTACGAATTGTGGCTCAAACGAGGGTTTCATGGCGACATGGCTTATTTAGAGCGACACCTGCCGATTAAAAAAGCTTTAAGCGCGCACTCCGCAATTGTTGTCGCGGCATTTTACAAACCCGCCGCCCGGGCAGAACGTTGGGATGCCAAAGCGATCGATCAATTTCAACATCTCAATATCGCGAGTTATGCACGGATTGACGATTACCACGTGTGGCTGACCGGCCAGTTAAATAAGGCCGCTCACGCCCTCAAGCAACGTTTTCGCGATGAGGAATTTTCGGTGGCCACGGATTCGAAGCCGATTCTTGAACGCGATCTCGCATATCGCGCCGGTTTAGGATGGGTCGGCAAAAACAGTTGTGTCATCGACGAACGAAAAGGCAGTTACTTTCTTATCGGAGAGATTGTCACCTCGCTGCGCTTGCCCGTTGCGGGCGTAACGGCTCCAGACCGTTGCGGCCGATGCCGACGTTGCATGGACGCATGCCCGACCCAAGCCATTGTTGAACCGCGCGTGGTTGACGCAAGAAAATGCATCTCTTATCTGACTATTGAATCGAAGTCGGTGCCTGCGCCGGAATTACGTAAATCGATCGGGTCGCATTTCTTTGGCTGCGATATCTGCCAAGATGTGTGCCCGTGGAATCAAAAAGTCATTTCGCCGACAATTGACGAGACCCCAAAAGACGAGTCGCCAACTCACGAACTGATTGGTGAATTGCGTTGGATTTTGGATTCGAGCTCAAAGTCGCTCGAACGAGCGCTGGAGCACACTCCCCTGTCTCGGGCACGCGGTTTTGGCCTTAAACGTAATGCAATTGTGATTGCAGGCAATTTACGGCTTCGCGAATTAAAAGACAAGATTTCACGCTATCTCACCGACCCTCGTCTAGGCGAACTTGCGTCATGGGCCCTCCATGAGATTGACTGATAGTATGAGTGACGAGTTTCTACCGATTCGAGTGAGTACCTTGCGCGGTGATGCCAGAATTAAATTCAACGCCTATGTTCAAGTGGCCGGAAAGCACATTTTGATTTGTCGCGAAGGCGACAGTTTTGAAGGTGAACGGCTTGAACGGTTGCGTGGCAAGAAACTCGCGCGAATGTATATTCAAAAAAGCGATGAAGCGGCTTATCAAGCTTACATTGCCGAAAACATCTCACGCGTATTTGAAAATTTGGGCCAAAAGCCCGTCGAAGTTCGTACACAAATTCTTCATGGGCTGCTGCAGGCGACCGCCGAAGATTTGATGGAGTCGCCAACCGACATGTCGCTGTTTGTCTCAGCCAAAAAACATGCCGAAAAATTTGTAAAGCTATTTGCAGTTGAACCGGCAATTCTCAATATATTTTTAAATCTGAAAAATACGGATTTTAGCGTTTCTCATCACGAAGTTACCGTCGCCGCCCTTGCCCTAGCCATATCATTTGAAATGGGTCTTGCCGAAACGCATGCGCTTAAAATAGTGCCGATGGTGCTCGGCGCGCTTCTGCATGATATCGAACATACGTACAACAATATCAATTTTTCAGTTCCGGCAAACAAGCTAACTAAAGCGGAACAGCACCTGCATCGAGAGCACGCGATGGCGGGTTATGAACGACTCAATCAAGCCTCACATTTCGACCCGACAACATTGATTGTCGTTTCGGAGCACGAAGAAAACATTGATGGGAGCGGCCCTCGCGGCAAAAACGAGCGCCATCTTGATTTGATGTCTATGGTTGTTTCTGCCGCCAACAGTTTTGATCATTACTTGTTGTATGAAGATATCGCCCCCAAAGAAGCGCTAAAAAAAATGCTGATCGACAAAATGGGCCTTGTGCACCTCGAAGCCATGCGCGGCCTGCAAGAGGCTCTCAAAAAGCGGGGTATAATTTAATCCGTTTTTGCGGTTTGACGTTTTCATTTAGATTTGCCTAAACGCTGGCATTAGCACTGCGTTGCTCAAAATGCTCGCGAGCGCGGTCGAACCGAACTTCAAGTAATTTACGAAGATCTTTATGGACAAAAAAATCGTCAGCCAACCGGCCAAATAATCCAAACGGCATATCGTAGTCGACCCAATCCGTGACCAAGGTCTCGTTTGGATTTTGCTCTTCAAACTTCATCGTGTGGATAAATCGCGCATAAACGCCGCTAATTTGACGGTAAGTAAATTGACTACCCAAAATCATACGATCAACAGCAAATCGTATGGGTTGCTCCACGCCGAAGCGAGACATTGAAAAAACAAATTCAGACCCTGTTTTCAGATCAATTCCAGGGTTTTGCCAAATGACTTCAACGTGACCTTTTAACTGTTCGGCAAGATTTGCGGGGGAGGTCATGTATTCGTAAACATCAAAACGTGGTCCAGGGACCACCCCTGCACATTGTAAATGGGCCAAATCGTTACCTCTTGTTTTAAATCTATGTTATCAATCTGA
>JAJYHS010000012.1 GCA_021784635.1 bacterium | reverse complement strand
CACTGCTTGAGTTCTGGGAAGCACGAGAAGGGCTCGAACCATTCAAGCAGAAACTAACCATACCGCGCTCGAAACTTCCGGTTTTGGCTCAGGTAAAAAATGCGATCAACAAAATGCGCGCCGTGAACCCAGATTTCGCGGCGGCTATTTGGCAGTCCTACCAGCATATTTTTGCGAATCCTCAGCACAATATAATGCGTAATCTCCCCATTCGACCCGAAGTCGATACGGATCAACCCTATGACTGCAATGATTGCATGAGAGTGGGGATCGGCGAGTACGATGATGCGAATGATGTCCTGAATATCGCCAAGAAATGGTACAACGATATGGATAACACCAATAAGGCGGGATTTCGATTGCACGAGGCCATTTACCGCATACTGCGCCTGGGGAGTGGCGAAACAAATTCAGTTGAAACACAGCTCATCGTTGGCTTACTGTTTAGCACGAAGTCACTCGCGCCGGTGATTACGCATCGGCTCACAAAGAGCTTTATTTGCGTGCAACACCCGGACCCTAAATATCCAAATGAACCAATGGATCGCTTCAAGTTTCTCCTTCACACTGACGGGAATGAGACGATTATGGTTCCTGTTTCGCATGTGCGCGCTGGGTTACCAATCGACGAAGGTGGTGAATACTTTTGGAAACCACAAGAATATCTCGTTGACTGGCACGATTTGCCCTACCCGATGCCGAAAAATCTGTATGTGGTCAATCAAAAAGGAATCGATAGTGGCAAAGGCAATTTTGGCGGAAAGTTAAGCGATTTTCTATTCGATGTTGGTGAGTCTAGTAAAATTTCTAAGCTAAGTCTAAATAATGGTGGATATGGATCGGAATTTCCGTTTCATTTACCTATACCGATCCGTTCAAAATACTATGGTATTTATTTGGATGTTGAATTCCAAGAGGCGTCCGCGAGTGATAAAACAGGTGTCATTGAATTTTTTCGCCCCGATATCTACCAAGGTTATAACGAAGCTCTCGGCGGTGAGCCGCGAAACCTGCGAGGCAAAGGAGCGTTGTACGGCTTCCCCGAAGATGCCTACACGGCGACTTGCCGAGAGTTTTAGGGCCACTAGCCGTGCGAGGGAGTTAGCCTATACAGCGATGGTACCGCAATAATTTGAAAGTTGAGAGCGGCATGCGGACAAAACGCATGCCGTATTTTTTTGGCCCGCCGGCGGCCCGTAGCGTTGGTCACTCGCTAATCGCTTTGATTGATTCCGTGACGGTTGGATTATTTGACGGCAAAAACTTCACTTCGACATGCATGTCATTTTTGAGGCCTGTGACAACTTCGTCAAGCCACGAAGGGGTCATCACCTTCACTCCGTCGAAATTCAGTTCAACTGTTCCATTAAAATTTTTTGGAATGTGATACGAACGCATAACGAGAAATGCTTCGCGCCCTTCTGGTCGAGATAAGAGATCTTCGCCGAATTTGCCAATTTGAATTGTTGTTTTCATAGCTTCCAACTTATAAAGACAAAAACGCCCATCCCCAACGGCGGTGAAAAATTAAAACTTAAATTCTTGCCAATTTTGTAAGATGCCCCGGACGAAAAGGCAATTAAAGAGCTGCCGGTTCTTGCCTCAATCTGCGCTTTGACAAACTTTAATCCATTGCCGCGACGTTCGGGAGCGCGACCCGATGCTCGCTTTTCAAATGCGAAAGATAGCGCCTGATCTTCCGTTGAGAGGTTTGGGAAAGTGGTGTGCAATGAATTTAAAATTCCTTGACCCCGATCGGCTAATACAACTTCAAGGGTCGCGTCGGCCTGCGCGTGCTGAAACCAACAACCCGGTTGGTCCTGCCACTTGCCGAGATTATGATCGAAAGCGTTGTTGCCAATTTCGCCGCATACAGCGACAGCCAATGCAATAGAAGATAGGTCAAATTTCTGCTTTTCGAGGTCGGTACGCAATCTGCGTAATCGTTCGCGGAACATGTCACGGGTGATTGATAAATAAAGCGAGGCGGATGAGTTGCGGCCATTTATGTACCAATTGATTGCAGGTTGCACGTCCATTTCGAACCCCGTGAAATTATGGTGCCTCAATATTTCGACTTACGCACGTACTAAATAAACGCCGGTTCAAACTCGGGCGGGACACTGACAATTTTGGGGCGCAAAAAATCGGGGATAGGATCTTGCGGTGACAAGATACAGTAAAGTCCAAAATTGAGTGATGCGGACAAAAACGAGTGCGGCGGCATGGTGATGAGATCGCCGTCAAAATGAGCGTAGACCAAAACTTCCTTTTTCCCGGCATTGTGATAGGCGTTGTACAACAGTGAATAAAAAATGTCGGGATTATCGGCGTGCAAATGGGTCAAATACCGTGTCTCCAGTTCATGCCCCTCATAAGGCAGCGCATGGCCAATCCTCAGCCATGACATGACACGCGAAAGATCTTGGAGGTTTTTTGCCTTCGCCTCATAGTCAGCGGTGTAGATGCGTTGAATTCGCTCGGCCTTCCACGGAGCGACACACCCAATCAACTTATTTGATTTATCAAATGCCAATAGAAAATTCGCGATGTCGAGGTCTTGCCACCGCGTCAGGTTCTTTACGAAATCATCGGCCGTGGCCATATAACGTAGCGGTTTCGTCGTTGATTTTTTAACCAGATAGTCGGTCAAAACATCAAGATCACCAGGACTTGCCGAACGAATGCGAATGCCCGGTAAGGGGGCGGGGTGAAATGGCCAAAGCCCATGCAGGCTCACGAGTTGCAAGCGACGGAACAAATGGTAGCGCGGCAATTGGCGGCGAAAATTGCGTGGGCGAATGAAGGCGTTATAAGCTTGTCGCTGCGAGCTTGCGACCACTGAAAAGAAATAGTGGCAGTTTCGCGATTCACGGGCGCGTTCGATTACGGGCAAAAAATGGCGCGACCAACTGAGAACGGCACGGCGAGTCGGTGAAACACGCAGATCTGTCGCGTAGGCAATGGTTTGCCGGTTACCGTCGAGAATGGCGTCACGAAAAACGAGTGTCGCGAGACCCTCGATATCATTTTTGTCGTTTACGAGCATGTAGGTTTCGATATCGTCGGACTGCAACCGGTATTGGTTGAAAAAATTCGTCATGCGCCGAATGCGCAAGCGGATCGGCCCAGGAATGGTGGCTTGTTCAAAATACTGAATCAGCCGTTCATTATCACGTTCAGTCGCAAGCTCAAGTTTCATTTATTTTTGCCAGGTATTCTCTTTGACATTGAAAGTGTAATTTGCAAAACGTGCCGCTACAAAAAGATAATCGCCAAGGCGATTCAAGTACGAAATTATAATATCGCGTTCGGCCGCAGCGATCGAGTCTTCCATCTGATCGAAAAATCGAACCACTTCGCGTTCAGCCCGCCGGCAAACAGTTCGACAAAAATGTAACGTTGCGGCCATTGTTGAACCGCCGGGCAAAATAAATTCACGCAATTCGGCGAGCTGGCGGGTCATCTCGTCGATTTGATGTTCGAGTTGTTCCGTAGGCGAAGGGTCAAGAATTGGTAGACTGACGCGCAGCTTGTCATCGGCACATGCTAAGTGGCTGCCGATGACGAAAAGGTGATTTTGGGCCTGGGCTAAAATGTCACACAATTTGGCCATTTGTGCCGGCAAAATTGCGATGACCATTCCGAGCACGGCGTTTAATTCATCGACAGTACCGTAGGCATCAAGGCGCAGGTCACCTTTTGAAAGCCGCTCTCGGCCAAGAATTCCGGTTTCACCGCGGTCGCCAGTTTTTGTGTATATTTTAGGAACCATAAATTTTAGTTCTCATTGACCTCAGTAGAACATATATTGCAGCCAACTTCAAAGCGTGAGGAGGCGTTAGCTGAACTATTGCTGACGCGCGGAGCATGAACATATCAAAGGTTCCATTTTTTTTATCTGTGCCACATGCCGGGGAGCGTGTCCCCGATGAGGTGGTGTGGCTTAAGGGTCTGCCCGAAACTCTGCTCATGTGCGATGTCGATCGTTATGTCGATCAACTGTATGCTCCCGCGGCGGAAAAATTAGGTTTGCCTATCGTTATTACGGATGTGCACCGGTATGTTGTGGATCCGAACCGGCTGCCTGGCGATATCGACGAAGATTCCGTACTGGGCAGTAAAAACCCGCGCGGCAAGTTTACAACCGGTTTTCACTGGGTTCAAACGACCACCGGAGCGCGCCTCATAAAAGAACCGATGCCGCAAGCACTACATGACAAACTTGTCGACCAATACTACTTGCCGTTTCATAAAAGAATAGTAGAGCAATTTGCGGAGTTGAAGAAAGCCGGTTTTCGCAACGTTTATCACATCGACGCGCACAGCATGCCGTCAAAAGGTACCGCTGCCCATCGCGATCCGGGCGCAACGCGTCCGCAGATTGTGGTCAGCGATCAAGACGGCGTCAGCTGTGAGTCTTGGTTTAAAGATGTAGTGATTGAGGCGTATAAGTCAGCCGGGTTTGAGGTCGGATACAACTGGCCGTATAAAGGCGGACGTATTACCGAAACTTACGGGCAACCACAAAAGGGTCAGCATACTGTGCAAGTTGAAATGAATCGTTCCGTCTATATGAATGAAGTGACAAAACAAAAGAAACCCGAATTGTTTATAGACGTTGAAAAGCGCGTTTTTCGCGCGCTCGCGACAATTATTGAAAAAATTAGCGAAAAAACATCGAGCAAAAATTGAAAACGAACAGAGACTGAGCAATGAAACAAAAACGAAATTTACTTGAGCGAACGGTCAAAATTTTTTCTTCTTTTCAACTCGCTATCGCGATCATTATTGCATTAGCCGTTTTAGCGGCGTGGGGGACCATCCTTCAAGCGCGCTACAACACGCGTTATGCGCAAGAGATGGTCTATCATTCTCCTTATATGTATTTCACCTTGGGGCTGCTTTGTATTTGTTTGTTTAACGTGATTGTCGATCGATATCCGTGGAAGCGGTACCACCTCGGATTTATTTTGGTACATATTGGAATCATCATGTTGTGCGTCGGTGCGCTCATTACCCGTGTTTGGGGAGTGGACGGAACAATGACGCTCAATAAGGGGCAAACAAATAGTTATCTTCAACTTACCTCGCGCGAACTTGCGGTATTTGCCGCTTTCGCTAACAGTTCACCGGTACTTATTAAGTCCAAGCCTGTTGATTTTTTGCTCCATCCCCCGTCGAAATACCCGATTGACTGGAAGATTGGACACACGAAACTCGTTGTTGAGAAATATTATAATTGGGCGAACGCTGAAAACAGGGTTGATGAATCGAACGATCCACACGATGGCCCGGCGATTCGCGTCGAGCTCAATAATCAGATGGTGAACTTTGCGCAATGGGTGAATCGCCCCTTCAATGTACCGTACGAAACATTCGATCTTGGGCCCGCGCAAATTGTTTATGCCGCTCCAAACGCGAAGTTCGTCTATAAAGGTGGCAATAAAATTGTATTGCGCGATTTGCCGCACGAAAACCCCTCCGATCCCGTCTTAATTTATCAGATCTACAGTGAAACCGCCCGCGGCGTAACCAAGTCGGGGCGTATTCATATCGCGCAGGTCGTTCAAACGGGATGGATGGGGCTCAAATTACGGGTTCTTCGTTATTTTCCCCACGCCGAACAAAGAGTCGTATACGTTAAACAAAATGAACCCAGCACGATAACAACTTCGGCGGTTCTCGTTAAAATCGGCGGGCAACAACATTGGATCGGCCTTGATAATTCGATACAATATTTCGACAACAATGCGGTTTACTACATAACCTATCGACATTCGTTGATGAACCTGGGGATAAATTTTAAGCTGCTAAAGTTTGTGGTTGGGCATTATCAGGGGACAAATCGCGCCAAATCTTATCAGAGTTACGTGCATGTTTCGGGTGTCGGCAACGTAAAAATTTATATGAATCACCCGCTGAAATACAAAGGTTACACGTTTTATCAAGCAAGTTTTCAGCAGAATGGCCAGGGTAAGGCGACGACATCGGTGTTGAGCGTAAACAAAGACCCAGGCCGTGCAACAAAATATATTGGCTCATTGCTTATTGTACTCGGCACGATTGTCATGTTTTATTTTAAACATTATCGACTGAAAATTTTTGGCCGGCCCGAAGACTCGAGTCAAGAGGGAGCCTAAGGAGTAACAATGAAAGTCGTTCGATCGTTAGTAGTTTTCGTTTTGATGACGCTGATTGCGTTCCCGATGGTGGCCAAAGCCGACGGGCTTCGAGACCTTCCGGTGCAAGATAACGGTCGCATCAAGCCATTTGATACTTTTGCTCGCGATATGCTGCACTTGGTTTGGGGGCAAGAGACATATAAAGGCAAGAGCGCAGTCGATGTCGTTTTTAGTTGGATCGTTATGCCGATGGGGCCAAATGACCCGTGGGATAATTCGAAAATCGTGATGATCGACGACGCTGCCTTGAAAAAAGCGCTCGGTTTGCAGCCCACCCAAATGTATTTCAAACCGGTCACCCTACTTGGCGATTCGAAGCTCGGGCTTTTGCTCCAAGATTTAAAAGATAAAACGGATGTTCATGCAAAATTAGATCCGTTTTACACGGCTGTTGAGACTCTAGAAGACCAACTTTCAGCATATCATGCCATTCGGTTGGGCCTTGCTGTTCGACTCGTGCCAACAAAAAATTCAAATACTTGGGAAGACCTCACGCAAATGAACGCCAGCGACCGTGCCGGCTTTCAAAAGATCACGAATGCTTACATCGCATATATTACGGCACAAACCAAACACGACCCGACAACGGAGAAAAGCGCAAAACGCCAATTACACCAAGCAGTCACCGCATTTATTGGCAGCGTGCGCGCGCGCTTTGGCGACTACGCAAATTTTCGAAAAATTCATGTTGAGGTTTGGTACAATCATCTGCAGCCATTTCGCTGGGCCTGGGTATTTTATCTCATCGCCATGATTCTGTTTAGTTTTGCATACTTTGGCCAGTGGACGAAGTGGGCACGCTTTGCGTGGATCAGTACGGGCATTGCAGTCATTTTTCATATTACTGGTTTTGCTTGTCGTATCTATATATTAGATCGGCCGC
>JAJYHS010000274.1 GCA_021784635.1 bacterium | reverse complement strand
AAAAACGTATTCTCGTTGTCGAAGACGATCCGTCTGTTTTATTGGTGATCAAAGAGGCGCTGGCTCAAGAGCGGTATGTGACTGAGCAAGCGACAACGGCTTCGGGCGCGTTCGAAAAAATAGCGTCGTTTCAACCTCATTTGGTTTTAACGGATCATGAAATGCCAGGTAAGACCGGGCTTGAGATGCTTCACGAATTGCGTAAGCAACAGAACTATGTGACCGTGCTTTTTATTTCGGGCAAGACCGATCCTAAACTTATCGCCGATGTTTTGCGCGCCGGAGCGGATGATTTCATTAAAAAGCCTTTTCGCATGGATGAACTGTTAGCGCGTGTCGAAGTCGCGATGCGAGTCAATGAAGTTCATCAGCACTTGCTTGCGGCTAATCAGCGGCTTCTCGAACTGGTGGAACTTGATGATTTGACAGGGCTCTACAATATGCGCTCGATGTACGACAAGATCGACGTGGAAATTAAACGTGCGCGACGGTTCGGTCGTTACGTCGGTTGCGTCATGGTTGATTTGGATCATTTTAAACTAATTAATGATAAACACGATCATTTATTCGGCAGCCAGGTAATAAAATTGGTCGGGCACTTGGTTAAAAGATCGATTCGCGATATTGATTTTGCCGCTCGTTACGGCGGCGACGAGTTTCTGGTGATATTGACCGAGACCACACCTGAAGGAGTGCATACGTTCACCGAACGAATGCGCGCCAAAATCGAATCCGAGAAATTTGAATTCGACGGGCAGTTCGCCACTCTAACCGCTAGCCTTGGCTATTCAGTTGGCGGGACAAGCGACCCCCGAGAAGCCCGCGATCTAGTACGATCCGCCGATCGCGCGCTCTATAAAGCGAAAGAGGCGGGACGCAATCGCATCGAAGGCGAGTGAGAGACGCGCAACGTTTTAACTTTGGTTTGCGCGCTTAAAGATTGCTCTAACGCTCGCGCCGATGACTTCTCCGTTTTTACCTAAACGATTCGAAGGGATCACTTTGCCATCGTGAAGCTGCGCAATTGTTTTTACGACAACCGACCCAAGCCCTACTGAAATTCGACCGCCCGCTTTCGCATCAATAAATCGAGTTGTGCGTCGTTCGCCGTAGTCTTTAAGTGCTTGTGCGGAAAACCCTGGCCCGTCATCGTTCACAAATACTTCGACGTGATCGCCGAGTTTGTAGTCGATTGTGATTTCGTTCCGGGCAAAACTGAATGCATTTTGAAGCAGGTTTCGAAAAACCCGCTTCAACAATAGTGCGTTACCATTGACGATTGCCGGCGTGGCCGGAGCGTTATTGCGAACTTGAAGCATTGTCTTCGTTTTTAACTGTTGTGTATCGAAAACTTCGAGTTCGTCTTCTATAATTTCCGTTACGTCAACGGACGTTTTGCTGATATCGGTATCCGCCCCCGCGAGTTGACTCATCAACAATAAGTCATTGACCAAAGTTTCAATATAATTCGCTTCTTTTTGCGACGTCACAACAAGCTCGCGTTTTGAGTCTTCGGCAAGACGGCCCTGCTCATCGGACAATAAAGATAAATTGTTCTGCATTGAGGCGATCGGCGTTCGTAAATCGTGCGCAAGTTCTTGTAATAAGCGAGTGCGCGATTTTTCTTTCGATTTCAATTCGTCGAAAAGCTTTTTAAGTAAAACAATTGCCGACAATGCCGACCCCAACAAAAATGCCGAAACAATAGCGAATGCAAAAAGTAATATGGGACGATGATATGGCGGATGTGAGCGCTTTTCTAACGATCGGGAATGTTTTGATAAAACATGCGGCCAGCGAGGTGAGAGCGCTATATACATCGTGTTTTTGTCGGTCAGTTTTTCAATAATAATGGGCGGCTTGTGGCGCCAAAAGGCGGTGGATTCAGTCCCATTTGGGAGAGTGACCTTACTGAGCTTGAAGGGGAGAGGACGATTTGTTGAGCTGCCGGATACCCGTCCGTTTGCATCAAAAACCCAGGCATTAAATTGCGGTGGGTGATGAACAAAATTCCTTCGGTGCAGTTGAAAAAAAAGTTGAATAATAAAAAAGCTTAAAACCAAAAATAGAGCGGTAAACCCGAGACTGATAATCAAATATTTTCTCAGAAGCGGCAGCTTCATTTTTTATCCAAACGATAACCGATACCGTATATCGAACGAATGACAATTTCTTTGAGACCGGCTGCTTTTAGTCGCGTGCGCAGACGGCTTACGTGAGAATCGATAGTGCGATCGAAAATTTCGCCATCGCGATGAAGTGCCGTGATCAGCGCATCGCGAGTTACGACTGATCCTGAGTGTTCCATTAGGTATTGTAGTGTATCGAATTCGCGGCGATTGAGGTCCACTTCAACCTTGCCGCAAAACACGCGACGCTGATTGATAACCAAAGTAACGTCGCCAAAGCATAATTGCTCGTCGCGCTGGATGGGCTCTTTTAGCGCGTTTTTAATTCTCGCAATTAATATTTTCGGTTTAAACGGCTTTTCGACGTAATCGTTGGCTCCGGCGCTGAAGCCGGCGAGCACCGCTTCTTCGTGGGTTTGCGCAGTTAAAATTACGACGGGTACGCGCGACTCGGATTTTCGCAGGTGTTTGCAAAATTCGAGTCCGTTGCCGTCGGGTAAACCGAGATCAAGTAGTACTAAATCGGCCGTCGAATTTTCGTTCGCTTTAAAAGCTGAGGTCAAATCGCGCACCCAAATAACGGTATGCTTTTCGCTTTCGAGCGTGAGTTGCAAGCTTCGGCCTAGAACAGGGTCATCTTCGACTAAAAGAATTTTGCTCATTGTTCTGATATATTACTCACAAATGATTGCAGAAGTGTGGATTTTTTAATCGCGTCTACGTTCAAGTTCATCCATTCAACTGTATCAAAATGAGACGTATTTTTATAATTCCGGCTGAGCCATAAAGTCTCAACAGTTTGATGGTAATTTGAACCTAACGCTCCACGAGGAGCCAAACATTCGGCCTAATAAATGCGCGCTAAAAAGCCGAAATAGAAGGAGTCATATATGAGTAAAAATAAAATTGTAGTAAGCCTGATGGTCGTATTGTTCGCATTCGGTTCGGCCGTAGCTTTGGGGCAACCGAACCGTCGGCACCATCCGCCGTTCGGCTTTTTAATGGGTGCCTGTGTCGCGACAACGATGGCGCAAAACGGTTCGGCGTTTCCGCTGCAGCAAATGATCCAGCATATTCAGCAAAACATTCAAAATAAACAAAATGGTAAGCCATTTGTGAAACCAAATTTAGATGCCGCAACTCGTGCGGCCATGAAGGCGGCATTTCAAACATGCCGGGGCGAACTGCCCTTTCCGCATTGGCAACATCCAGGAGCAAATAAATCATGAACGGAAATTTGGCGCGGCTCAAATCATGTATCAGCAAAATCGGTTTTATGATCGCGGGCGTGGTGGTTTTTGCTGCCGCTCCCGCATACGCTACGCTTGGTGGTTCGGTTGATACCATTCAAACAGATGTTCACGCGCTACACGCACGAGTCATCGCCACGCAGCCGCACGCTCTTTACTCGGTTCACGAAATCACCTATGGCGCGACCAAGGTCCGGGAATACGCAAATACAAACGGAATCGTTTTTGCGATCGCGTGGAACGGGCTTACCCATCCCGATCTGTCGAAACTATTGGGAACATATTATGCCGGCTATAAGGCAAAAATTCAGTCGAGACCGCCGCAGATTAAAGGTGAACTGCTGCGCACATTGCGCGTCGGCACGTTAGTTGTTCAGATGGGCGGCCACATGCGCGACGTCGTTGGGCGTGCATATGATTCGTCTTTGATACCATCTGGGGTTTCGTTAAGCGACATTAAATAAATGTGATTTATATGAGGTAAATGCATGAAGGAGCAATGGAGCGGCAAAACAATTGCAATAATTGTCGTCGGTACGTTTCTTCTTCTAATAGGTTTTAACAATTGCGGCAAAAGTTTTGAAGCGGTTGGCGCCGGTGGCAATGGTGCGGCCGGATATTATTCGCCAACGGGCCAGGTGCTTGCCGAATGCGCGCAATTCGGAACGGGTTCGGACTGGGGGCCTGTCGAAATGGCAAATGTCGTTTTAGGCGGTGAGCCGGCCGTGACCATTCCGGTTCAAGTGATCGACTCGTCTTATGCAACCGTGCCGTCCAGTTGCCCTTCGCCCGATACGGATCCGAAAACCGCGGGGTTTAACGGCATTTTAGGCGTCGGTTTATTTAAACAAGATTGCGGGTCTCAGTGTACAACTGATTCAACCACGCAAATGTATTATGTTTGCAACAACAGCTCTTGTACCGCAACAACCGCAACACTCGCCGAACAAGTGACAAATCCTGTCGCGGAACTGCCGCAAGATAATAACGGTGTCGCCTTGGTTTTGCCGACCGTCGCATACAGCGGCGGATACTTTGCGAACGGTTACATGCTTTTGGGGATCGGAACCGAAAGTAATAACTCCCCTGCGGCAGTGACCGAGTTAACTGCGGACGATACGTATGGCGAATTTACGGATGAATTTAACGGCACGCAGATGTCTGGGATCATCGATAGCGGGTCAAACGGATATTTTATACCGGCGTCTTCGAAGTATTATCGGGATTGCACGAACTCCCAATACAATCAGTGGTTCTGCCCTTCTGCAAATTACAGTTCGACTGCCACTGCCATCGGGGTGAATAACAAGCAAGAGTCGTTTCCGTTTCAAATTGGCAACGCCGAAAATTTGTTTAATTCAGGTAATTTCGCGTTTATGAATTTGGGCGGCGACAGCAGCGGCTCGCTCGGCAGTTTCGGCGATATGGGATTGCCATTTTTCTTTGGCCGAACTGTATATGTCGGCCTCGAACATACCAAATCACCGATCGGCACTGGCCCCTATTGGGCGTTTTCTGGCGGTCAAAATCTGGTTGATGTGAACGGTTCGGTCGCTATCCCGCCGGGCCCGAATGTGATGACCGTTTCGATCGGCAACACGGGTCAGTGCGACGGTGACAGTTACAACAATGAACCGTGTACGTCAGTTACGATTTGCTCACCTGGTTCGACAAATTGCCAAACTATAAACAACATTTTGGTCGATACGGGCAGTTACGGTCTGCGGGTTTTTTCGTCGGTACTTCAGGTCAATCTCAAACCTGAAAATCCGTGATGATCGTCATCTGTGGATGATCGAGTAGCCAACTTGCCGGGAGCTTTTGGCGCTCCGACTCGACTTTTTTTGCGCCGGCATCAAGAACCCTTTTGAGGATTTCTTTTTTTTGCAAACCGCGAACGAGTAGAGCAATGGCTTTCGTTTTTAAAAAAGCGTTTGCTCCATAAGAAACCGCGCGTGTGTTCGGCGGCAAATGAAGACGGGCACAGGTGTCGTCGGTGAGTGTCAGACATCCCGAATAAAATTTTTGCGGCAGGCTCGGTTCATGAAATGCGATGTGGCCGTTCATACCGAGCCCTAAAAATGCGAAATCCGCGCCTCGTTCAGCCGTATCAATAAATTCGAATCGCGGCTTGAACATCGGCAATTCATCTAAAAAAAATTTTTGAAACGGGCGCTCGGTATTATGCAATATTTCATCAACTTGCACTAAGCGTATCGATTCATCGACGAGCTGCGGATTTTCGCGCCATGACCTGTAAAGAGGTCGAGGGGTCTCGCCTGCGGGCACAAAAAGTCGAAACGGGCGTGGAGTTATATTACGGCTTTGTTGATGGAGCCAATCGTTGGCACAATCAATCCACTCGCGTTCATTTTTACAAACTTCGAAGTTCATACCTGCGCGTCAGCTCTAGTCCCGCTTTCGCCTCCTCGCTAAAATTGTAACTGAGGTCTACTGTTTTGAAAAAGTGTAATTTAGTAATTGTCGCGCACCCCGATGACGAGACGTTGTTTTTCGGAGGACTTATACTCGCCGATCGTCGCTTCGAATGGCGCGTTGTGTGCGTGACGGATGGCAACGCCGATGGGTTGGGTTCAGAGCGGCACAATCAGTTCGCGCGCGCCTGCCGGGCGCTCGGCGTTCGACACCATGAATTCTTTGATCTGCCTGATCGATATGACTCGCGGTTATCGCAAAATGAGTTACAAACACGTCTTAGAGGACTTTATGATCGTCTAAGACGGGAGGGCCAGTCGCTCCACGATGTTTATACACACGGCCCGCTCGGCGAGTATGGGCACCCCCACCATCAGGATGTTTCTCTTGCCGTCCATGAAACCCTTGCGCTGCAGACGCGAAAATCATCAAAGGTTTGGGGGGTGGCTTACAATTGTGCAGCTGACCGCGTTCTCGAATTGTCTCACGCGCATTTCAAGAAAAAGTCCGATATTTTGGCGAAAATTTATTTAGGCGAGACAACCCGGTTTATTCAATTTTTACCGGCAACAAGTGCCGAAGCATTTGCACGTTTTAAATTGTCAGAAGTTCGAGCATTGCATGCTTATATATCCGCTAAAACCGCACCGACCGCGCTTTACAAATATAATTGGTTCCGGCCTTATTTGGCGGCTTTTCGCGAAGCTGTGGTCAAACGTCCGTTTTAGCCCGGCTCTTCGCGTTGGTTTAGGCTGCCGATTGACGGCGTAATTTTTCACGCAATTCTTGCACTTCGGCTCTCAGACGTTCGTTTTCTTGCACCAAATCTCGGATCTTTTTTTGAAGTAATTCGGCTGAGTTAATCGCTTTAGCTGCCGGTTGCGCGGTAGGTATTGAGCGCTCGCTTGTAACAGCGGGGGGGAGGGGAACTGCGGCTTGCGCCAGAAGTTCTTCGATATTTTCAGAAATGATTAATTCAGGAGCGAACTTTTCGGCTCGCAAGCGGCCGTCGAGCATCATCGCCCGCGCCTCTTCGATAATTTTCAAAAATGCGGCCGAGATTTCGGCTGGCGACGGGGAATTTGTTTTAAAAAGATCGTCAATTGTCCGTTTTTGGGCGTGGGTGTGAGTTTGTAATAGGCGGCTGCTCTGCTCACTGCTTAAGCCGTGCATGGCCGTCGCAAGAGTTAATACGGCTAGGCCCTTAGAAACTTCGGCGATTGTGTTGTCGTTCCAGTTCAACATTTTTTCGATTGTAAGCATTTTTTTTTAATGAGACGGCGACCACCGAG
>JAJYHS010000072.1 GCA_021784635.1 bacterium | reverse complement strand
TCACCATATTTTTTATGTCCGATATGGCTTCAGACAGAGTAACGTTTTGCACTTGCTCGGCAACAGCCGACAAACTTTCCACGAGTGGTACGTTGGCTTTAAGCAGAGTTGCGAGCTGGCGGGTCATCATCGAAAGATCTTGAACGCTGACCCCGCGCGTGGAGCGTTGACCCGTTCCCTTAACTTTTTTTGCAGTTTTGGTCTTGTCCGCCAAATTAACGACGTAAACACCGTCTTTTTTTAATTTGGCGCGCGCCGTTCGTGCACTGTCCGAGTCGATCGTGCCCTTGATGTTTCGGCCTTGTTTGTTCAAACCGCGATATTCAAAAATCGGCATGACGCTCGCCTCACATCACTTGGTCGTCGAGTTGAGTATTCGATAGCACTTCTTCGATGGTGGTGACGCCCGCCACGACTTTTTGAATGCCGTGATCACGCATTGTCTCCATGCCAAATTTCAGCGCGGCTTTTTTAATGGTGCCCGCGTCTTGCCGTTGCATAATTAGGCTTCGAATATCCTCGTTTACCATGAGCAGTTCTTGAATAACGGTTCGGCCGATGTAACCTTTTTGGTTGCATTCGTTGCAGCCGACGGCCCGGTAGCACTGGCCGTTTTTTAAGCGGTCCCGCGGCATTTCAAGACTCGCCAATTCTTCATCTGTGGGAGTGTAAAGCTCTTTGCAATGCGAGCACAAAATGCGCACGAGCCGCTGGGCTAAAACTCCTAAAAGTGAAGTTGCAATAAGAAACGGCTCGCAACCCATGTCCATCAAACGCGGGAACACCCCAGCCGAATCGTTCGTGTGAATGGTCGAGAGCACCAAGTGACCGGTTAATGACGCATTGATGGCGATTTCCGCTGTTTCAAGGTCGCGAATTTCACCGATCATGATAATGTCTGGGTCTTGACGTAAAATCGAACGCAATCCGTTGGCAAAGGTAAGGCCAATTTTTGAATTGACCTGAATTTGGCCGACGCCGTGAATCCTTTGTTCGACCGGGTCTTCGACCGTTATGATATTTTTGTCGACGCTGTTGATCTTCGATAGCGCCGCGTACAAAGTTGTTGATTTACCGGAACCGGTCGGGCCGGTGACAAGAATGATCCCGTACGTGTTTTGTAAAAGGCCGTTGATTTTGAGCAAACTTTTTTGATTAAAACCGAGCTGCTCAAGTTCGAGAACAACGTTAGAACGGTCTTGTAAACGCAGAACAATTCGCTCCCCGAAAGCAGTCGGCACCGTTGATAGACGCACATCAATATCTTTGCCGGCCAATTTGAGCGGGATGCGGCCGTCTTGCGGGAGGCGTTTTTCGGCAATATTCAAATTGCCCATGACTTTGATACGCGAAGTAATGGCGTTTTGCAGTTTTTTGGGCGGCCGAAAAATATCGAACAAAATACCGTCGATGCGAAACCGCACGACCATGTCTTTTTCATACGGTTCGATGTGAATATCCGAAGCTTTTTCTTTGACCGCGCGAAAGAGCAGGGTATTGACAAGTTTAATGACCGGCGCTTCGTCATCACCGGCTTCGAGAAGATCGATAACCGGGTCGTCAAGGTCATATTCTTCACCTTCAATTTCGTCGAGACCTTCGAGCGCCGCCGTGCTTTTTTCATAAACCCGATTGATCGCATCTTGTAATTTCATGCTAGTGGTCAAAATCGGCTGGACCTTCTTGTTGAACAATACCCGCATATCGGTGAGCGCGCGATTGTTAAGCGGATTCGTAGTCAGGACCACCACTTTGTCGTTTTCGAGCTTAAACGGAAGTACTTCGTGATTTTTTGCATAATTGATCGGGATATCGCGAACCAAATCAACCGGTATATCGTTGAACGGTATATCCTTCAGAAATTCGGAGCCAATGGCTTTACTGAGATCCGCCAAGGCATCTTCGGCCGACGTATAAAGGCGATTTTTAAACACGTGTTCAATGGCTTCGCCGCGATGATCGGGCATCTTAAGGAGAGTATTCAATTCATCCGTGCTGATCGAAGTTCCTTTTACGATCAACGCGTCGAGGGGCGATCCTGACATAGAATTTATTATACCTAAAAAACCCGGTCCGTCACGCTTTGCATCTGGACGCCGCTTTAGCCGCCTGTTAGCGTGATGAATTGCATAAAAAGGAGCTTTCAAAATGACGGCGACAATGAAAAGTATTGGAGTGGTTGGGGCTGGTCAAATGGGCAATGGAATAGCTCAGGTGGCGGCGACAAAGGGGCTGCAAGTCACAATGACCGATGTGTCGGATGAGTCCCTTAAAAAAGGCGTGAAAACGATTGAGTCAAGTCTCGATCGCCTTATCAAAAAAGGCGAACTTTCGGCGGATGAAAAACCAAAAATTTTATCGCGTATCGGGCATACGCGCGATCTCAAAGCACTTAGCGACGCCGACGTCGTTATTGAAGCGGCGCCTGAAAATTTGGATTTGAAACTTAAAATTTTTAAAGACCTTGATCAGGTCTGCTCGCCAAAAACGCTGTTTTGCTCAAACACGTCGTCAATTTCGTTGACCAAACTGGCCAGCGTCACCTCGCGACCGACGCAAGTGGCGGGCATGCATTTTATGAATCCCGTGCCGTTGATGAAATTGGTGGAACTGATTCGTGGTCTTCAAACCTCCGACGAAACTTTTAACCAAGTTAAACAACTCGCTGAAGTGATGGGTAAAACATTTATTGTGGCTAAAGACGTTCCCGGTTTTGCCATTAATCGTGTTTTGTGCCCAATGATCAACGAAGCGATTTACGCGGTTTACGAAGGTATCGCGACTGTTGAAGATGTCGATACCGGTATGAAGCTTGGCACGAATCAACCGATGGGTCCGTTAACACTTGCTGATTTTGTGGGTTTAGATACGCTCCTCGCGATTATGAATGTGTTATATGACGGTTTGGGCGATCCGAAGTATCGTCCGTGCCCGCTTTTGATAAAATATGTTGAAGCGGGATGGTACGGGCGTAAAAATGGCCGCGGATTTTACGATTATTCGAAGAAAGCTTAAGGCGCGGAGGCAAATCATGTCCTTTCAAACGGTGGAACTCACTCGCGAGGGCGCGATCGCAACACTTGCGCTCAATCGGCCGGACGCCCTCAATTCTTTAAACGCTCTAATGATTCGGGAGTTGGGTGAATGCCTGGCTTCGATTCGCGACGATTCATCGATTCGTTGTTTGCTCGTAACCGGATCCGGTAAAGCTTTTGCTGTTGGCGCCGATATAAAAGAAATGTCTGAGCGCGGACCCGAAACGGGGCGGACGATGTCTGAAGAAGGGCAGCGCGTTTTTCAGAGTCTCGAAGATTTACCGTTTGCGACAATTGCTGTCGTAAATGGTTTTGCTTTAGGCGGCGGCCTCGAATTGGCCCTTGCTTGCGATTTCATTGTAGCATCGGAAAAAGCGAAAATGGGCACTCCCGAGGTGTCACTCGGCCTCATTTGCGGCTACGGCGGTACGCAACGGCTCAGCCGCATTGTCGGCCGATCGCGTGCGCGGCTCATTACGCTCACGGGCGACGTTTATACGGCGGAGCAAATGGAAAAATGGGGAGTTGTAGCGTTGACATTTGAACCCGTCGATTTAATGGAACAGGCAAAGAAAATTGCGCAGAAAATTGCCGAGCGCAGCCCGCGTGCAATTCGGTTTACCAAAGAAGCCATTCGACGAGGGGTTGAATTGCCGCAGACGGAGGGGTTAAAACTTGAGGCGGAATTGTTCGGGCAAGTGTTTCGGTCAGACGACAAACGCGAAGGGATAGCCGCGTTTTTAGAAAAGCGCGCGCCGCAGTTTACCGGGCGCTGAAGATCAATTCGGGGGCAGTGAAGATGAAATCAATTTTGGTTGCGACACGGTTGATTGCGGCAGTCGCATTATGCACGCAAGTTTTTTGTGTTTCTGCAGCTCACGCAGAAGAAAAGATAGGCACGCTATCAATCAACGATGTCCGCATGCGTGCCACGTATTTTTCACAAGAAGAAAAGGGCGGTTCTTTTGACCTCGACAACTCCGCATTTGGAGTATTGTGGCGCAAAGACCGCCACTGGTCGGCGCATTTTACGATCGGCGATCAGGCTTACCGGAATATGCCGATTTATTATTCCAACACGAATCCTTCACAATTGGGTTTGGTCGACGCCTATGCCGAATACAACGGAGTTTATGGTCGTGTGCGGGCGGGGCTGATACCAATTGATTTTGGATACGACGGAACTCTCAACGAGGTTCATCGGTATTTTCAATATTCGCAGTCGTTCAGCCGCCGGCTCATCGCTCTGAGCGATGAAGGTGTTAGTTTTTATACAGAACACGACGGGTATTTTACCGAATTAGTCATCCATAACGGCTCGATCGATCAAGCGAATGACGGCAATCCGTGGTTGACCGGCAATTGGGGATGGTCAAATTCGCGTAATCTTAAAGTGCAACTTTCGCTGCAAACGGGGGTTGTTTCGGCAGATCTTACGACAAATTCCACCAATACGATTGCGGGATTTCAACCGGGCATAACTTCGCGTTGGCGAAACGGCGCTTTGTTCGCCGAGTACACTCCGTTAGATTGGAATGTGGTCGGTGAGATTGGCGGCGGTGAAATGGTGCAAAACGATGAAACGGGTCGATACGATTATCAGCTTTTGCAGGTGAGCCGCGATTTATCACGAAACTGGACGGTGGGTACACGGTACGATTTTTTTGATCCTAACATGGCCATCGGCGGCGATGCAGAAACGGATTTGAGTGTCGTTGTTGCTTTAAAATCGGACGACGACACTTCTAAATTACTTCTTGAAGGCACGGCACCGCTTCAGCAGACACACCAAGTACACGACGATCAACTTCGTCTGGTGTGGCTGCTCACTCCCTTCGCGCATTAGGGCGACATAATACCATTGCCGCTAAAGCTACTGCCGTCACCGGTGCTATTACCGCCGTTGTTCGAACTATTACCGCTAGAGCCGTGACCGTTATTACCGGAGCCGCTACTGCCAGAACCACCATTACTATTACTTCCAGACCCACCGTTGCTGTTATTTTCGAGCGGTGCCAATGCGTTATCTGATTGCTTCTTATCGGGGACATTCAAATTGTCGGCGCTACGCGGGAGCCGATTGACTTCGTAACCGTACGGGTCGCGGCCATCCTCGTATTTTTTAATAAAGTTGAGCCGTTCCGCCAATTGCGAGTTCACCACTTGATGGCTTTGGTGTGTCGTGCGGATGATTTTGGGCGTGATGAAAATCAATAAATCCATTTTTTCTTTAGTTGGATTATCAGATTTAAATAGCCAACCTAAAATCGGAATATCACCTAAAATTGGTACTTTTGTGACGGTACGAGTGTCTTTGTCCTGCATCAGGCCACCGATCACGGCCGTGTCACCGCTATTGACGATAACTTGGGTGTTCACGTCGCGTGTCGTGTACACGACGGCATTCGCTTCAAGATTCGTTGCACTCCCGAGCGAAACTTGCGGTGCGAGTTGTTTAATTTCATTGTGAAGTTTGAGCCGGACCATATTGGTATCGGGGCTGATGTATGGCGTGATTTCCATTTTCAACGTTAAATCTTTGCGTTGAATGTTCGGTGTTGCAATCCCGTTCGTCGATTGCACGGCGGTCTGCGATATTGGCACGTCCTCACCAACTTCAATTGTTGATTTTTCGTTGTCAATTGCCGTTAGAGTCGGGGCCGAAAGAATGTTGGCATTTGTTGTCGTCTTTATGAAATTAATCAGGCCAAGAAGGCTCGGCACCTGAAAATTACTAATTCCAGGCGTTGTCCCCGTCGTGCCCATTGTCGATCCGATAAGCGGGGTATTGACCGTCACCAAGTCGCTCGAACCAAAACCGAGGTTGAGCCCGGTGTCATTTATTGGATTGAGAAGACTTTCGGCATTTGACGAAGTAACCAAATCCCAGCGGCCGAGGCCGTTCGTTCCGGGCATAAATTTAAAATAATTAACGCCCCAGTTACTTTCTTTCGTTGCGTCCATCTCCATGATGATTGATTTCACAAAAACTTGGTCGCGTGGGATGTCGAGTTTATGCAAAATCGCGTGGATCACATCCCAGTCTTGCCGCGAAGCCATGACGACAATGCTATTTGTCGCTTTGTCGGACGTGACTTTCACGTCTGAACCGAAAAGAGGTTGAATCGCCTCAACAGGCGCAGCGGCCGTTTCGGGCATGCCGAATTCCGGCTGTGGCGTCGGAGCAGCCGCTTTCTTCTGCTCTTTTTTGCTTTCGGCGGCGATTCCGTTAAGAACTTTGGCGATACTTTCCGCATCGCCGTAGCGAACATAATAGACATATACGCCTGAACCCGCGGCATTGCGCATCGGGTAATCGAGTTTCGCCACAAGCCCTCGAATGCGTTTTATGCCGGCGTCATTACCGACGACGATGATCGAATTTGTGCGCAGATCCGGAAGAACAAGAGAGTAGTTAGCGGCGCCTCCGGTAGACGGCGGCTGCTGCCCAAACGGTCGAAAAGCCGGAAAGCCGGGGCGAAATTGATTTTGCCCGCCTTGTTGTTGGTTAATGATTTTGCTGATGAGATCGGCGATATCTTTGGCGCGGGCATAACGAATCGGAATAACAACGAGTCGTTGCTCATAACCCGGCACATCCAACTGGTCGATGATGTTTTGAATGCGATAAATGTTCGAGCCGAGATCCGTAATGATGAGGGAGTTAGTCGGCGCGTACACCTCGATATTTCCGTTCGGATTAATAAGCCCTTGCAGAGTTTTTTGAATGTCGTCGGCGTTGATGTACTTCAGCTTGATAATGCGCGTGATCAATTGATCGCTGTGCGGAAAGTATGCGCCCGAATACGTGTCGATATTTTCTTTCGATGCTTCTTGCAAACTGCGAATTTTCAAAAATGCGCCGTCAGGCACGACGGTATAATTGTTCATCGCTAATGCGGTCAAAAATGCTTTGTATGCCTCGGCTACGGTGATCTTACTTGGGGCAATAATCGAGATTTTGCCGGTCACGCCTTGGCCAATTATAAAGTTTTTACCTGTAAGTTTACTGATCGCTTTGACGACGTCGGCAATATTCGCGTTCGGGTAATCGAAACTCTCAATCATATCCGGAAAGTTTTTGTTCGTAATGTCTTCAGGTTGCGCATTCGCAAAATTGATTTTGCCGTTGGCCGACATGAGG
>JAJYHS010000063.1 GCA_021784635.1 bacterium | reverse complement strand
GTCGGCGATCATCGAAATTTCGCCGAAAAATCCACCTTGATGAATTTTTGAAATCGGCCGCCCGTTGACGCTTACCCCAACTGTTCCACGCAAAAGGAGATAAAATTCATCGCCGTAATCGCCTTGTCGAAATACAGCGTCGTCTTTATTAAACGATTCAATTTTACCCTTGGTGATAAACATCTGAATAATCGTATCGGGCAAGTCGCGAAAAACCGGCGCCGAAGTAAAAAACTGATTCACCATAATGGCATTACGAAAGCTATTGAGTTCACGAATATATTGCGTTTCGCCGGCGATTTGGCGAAGAAGTTCCGCTGGAATTTCTAGAACGATACTTTCTTCGCCGGCGACAACAGTTGCTGTATACGGGCTTTTTTCAATGACCGAACTTTCACCGAAAATACTGATGGGCTGAATGTCGCCGATAAATTTCGATTTTCCGGTCGCCGGCCGCTGCGATACGACAAGGGAACCGCTCAATAAAACATAAAGCCGCGAAGCCTCGCTGCCTTGAATAATTACCGGTGACCCTCGTTTGTAACGTTTTAGTGTACTACCGCGAATAATCGCGTTCAGCAGATCTTGCGTGAGGTAATTAAAAAGCGGCAGGGATTCGAGGATTCCAAAAATTTCTTTTGGATTGTAGTGTGCGATACGTTGTGTTTTTTGGCCCCGCACAGCACGCATCAAGAGACGCGATGCCGGTTGAATAAGAGCGGCCGACAAAATTTTAAAGACGTTGTAGATAATGCTTATTCCGAATGTACCCAAAAGACTCAAAAAAACGAGAACGCCGATTCGTTCAGGAAAAGAGCCGTGCTTGAGCGTCATAAGCATGTTGCCAAAATGCAGGTCTAATGCGCGTGACAAACAGAAAATGACAATGGCGCTCCAGATGAGCGAAAAATAAGTAAATAAAAAATAAAGATTAAAATCGCGGTTTCGCTCAAATGGGTGAACGAGCGAGAAAAGAGGGCGCGACTTAAAATAGTTGGACATTTTGTTAATTGTGTCGTCATCGAACGATGATCGGAAGAGTTCACTAATTTCGCTTTCTTGGTAGGGATTGAGCTCGAGCAAAAATAAAAAAAACGCAAGGGCATAGGCGGTAGACCGCATCGGCAAATGCGGAAAAAACGCGTATGACGCCGCAACAATCGGAAAATACACGAGAGACATCGTCAAATGAAACAAAACACGGTAGAGCCGGTTACTGACGAGAAATAACGAATCCGATTGGACGCGAAAATAGGCCCCGAACCAATTGATTGCAAACCCGAAGTTATAGGCTCGCCCGGTAAGTAAAAGAAGCGATCCGCATTTTAAAATTCCTTTAATCGAAACTAAAATTGACCCAGCGACGAATAAGGCGACAAGCCCGAGCCAATACGAATTATTTAACCTCATAAACGGCAAGGTGAACCATCGCGGTGAAAAAAACTGAAAGCTTAAAATTGCAATAACGAGAAGAAGCATTGAAAGCAAATAAAACCCAAGAGGCCGCTCGCGATCGTTGACGATCCGCCTGCCAATTGAAAACTCGAAAAGCGGGCGAAACGTCAAAAAACGAAATTCGTTGTTAGAAGCAGCTCCGTCGACATTTAGCGATTCGCCATTTTCTAAAAAACCGCGTTGGTTGAGATAGTTCAAGGTTCGATAAATCGATTTAAATTGTATGGAGCCTTTTCGCCGATATAAGATTTCAATAATTTCGCCGACGGTGTGTTCACCCGTGCAAAGAAGAAGAAAGTCGGTCATTTCAACCGGCAAAATAATTTGGTCAGCGAGTGGGGCATCGAGTTCGAAAACAATTTTTTCACCCTGCGGTGTGAGTTGGCCGGATTTCAGTTGGGGGCGAAATTGTTCGAAACTAGCCATTTGTGCCCTCACGCTTTCGCTTAGCTGGCGTGGTCCAAAGGCTTACGTCGTCATCGTCGACCTTGCGTGATTCACGAGGGGTGCGGTCAACCCGCCGGCGTTCGCGCGCTTCGATTTGAGACGCAATTCGTTCCATTAGAAGGAGCACCCGGTTACTCGGATTCGGAAAGTTCGCAAGCATGACGTAAATCGACGCAAGTTTTGAATTTTCATTTAGTGAAGCAACACGACCCGACGAGCTCGGTTGGTCATTCGCTAAATCAAGCGGCGGCCAACGGAATTTTTCACCCTTTATAGACAACTCGGCGCTGTCGTCGTGCCCGAAGATAAGCGTATCGCTCATGTGTGAAGTCCACATTTCGGCTGCCGCCAATCGACCCGATTTGTTTTGCACCTGACGAAAACGGCTGCCAGCCATCGCCGGAGGGACGAGTTGATTGATGTGCAAGAAAAATTGGGCATCGAAATCCACGAATTGTAGATGGCGATTGTCGAGTGTGATGCCCACAATTCTGGCGCGCATAGTGGTACGAAACGCCGGCCAAATAAAGTCGAGCGAAATGACCTCGCCGACAGTCGTGCCGAGCCGATCGGTGTCGTCGACGACTAAGCAACCGCCGGCACTGATATTGCCGAGGATCAATTCGGTTCCGAGAAAAAATATCGCCGGGTAAGGCCCGCCGCCGCCGCTAGGCGGAAATTGGACGCGGAAATTTTTTCGACGGTTCAACAGGTTTTGGCTCACCAATTGTTGAATCGAGGCATTATCCTCGGCCATCGAGGTAATGCGTAACCCTAGGATTCGTTTTAGTTTTTCCCAACCCATTCCGACGACTTATCGGCAATTTTTGGGCGCGTCGATAGAGTCCGATCGACCATAATTTCGAATATTTGTTCAAGTTGAACTTGAATTGCTGAATTTTCGATGAGGCCAAGGGCTCGTGCCATGGCTTCAAGAGTGGAGAGCCCTTGCGGATCGTGTTCGTGTCTCAAACGGTAACGCGACTGTGGTCCTGGAGGCAGCTTCACCCAGGGAATGTTTTGCAGATCCGTTATGCGCTTACCCATTTTGCCGGCCTGTCGCCAGTTGCCATCGGGTACAATCAAATGGGGCGGTCGATCCAATCGGCGCACAAATTCCGGAGTAAGCACTTCGCTTCTTTCGTTCAACGTCAACAGAATGGGTTGATAGCTCGGTTCAGTAAGTATCTTCTGTTCGCGCAAAACTTGCGTTTTGTCTTTTAGCCCGTGCAAACGAATCTCGCTATTTTGCAGCGCCAAACATGCAATGCGCGCGGTATTGGTTGTTTTATGAAATTCCCGGTGATGCATAATCACCGTAACTGGTGTTTTGTTACGAATCGACGGGATGAGGCTGCAAATGCAAACCTCGTTTCGCATATAACAACGCGGGCATCGCCCAGGGTATTTTTCTTGCCAATTATCCAAACGGCTAGACTTTCAAAAGCCAATTGCCCGGAGCCGATTCGTACCCACGCTGGATTTTACCAAGTTTTTCGTATATGGCCATGGCCACTTTCGATTCGGGCGGCAACCGCAGAAGATCGCCGTGGCTATCGAGCTTTTCCTGATAGTAAATTTCGCCGATGGGGCTAACAATCGCGGCCGTTCCGCAGGCGAAAACTTCTGTAATCCGGCCATGCTCAATATCCGCGCGTAATTCAGAAAAGGACATTCGAGTTTCAACCGGGTTGAGGCCCATTGACGGGGCGAGATCGAGAAGCGATCGCCGGGTCACTCCATTCAAAATGCAACCGTTCAGGGCCGGAGTGACTAGATCTTTGCCGCGAATTGCAAAAAAGTTCATGCCGCCAAGTTCGTCGATGTATTCATGCTCTACGGCATCAAGAAACAAAACTTGATTACACTCTTTTTGGGCTGCAAGTCGTTGTGGCCAAATACTGGCCGCGTAGTTTGCAGCGGTTTTTACTTCACCCAAGCCATTTGGAAATGCCCGCACGAAATCACGGCACACCATCACGCGTGCACGTTCGCCTTTCTTCCCGAAATATCCGCCGGCAATCGAACTCATGATATAGAAAATATTCTTCTTAGCCGCTCCTACTTTGATTTTGCGATCTGCCGCCATTAGAAGCGGCCGTAAGTACAACGAATGATCCGGCTCACCCGGTACGTTGTCGGCGACAAATGCCGTGTATTCCTTTAGGCATTGCAAAAAAATTTCTTCGGGTATTTCGCGCAAAACCATGCGTTTTGCGGAATTGCGAAAACGCTTCGCATGGAGGTCAGCACGAAAGATCGCGACGCCGCCATCTTTTTGTTTATAAGCCTTCATGCCTTCAAAGACGCTTTGCCCGTAATGCAAAACGCTCGAGGTGCAGGGGAACGGTTCATCCGTTAGCAGCATGATTCGGGCTTCAAACTCAGCCGGGCCACCATCAAGTGTGAGATCCATGCGCAATACGTGAGGTGCAAATACCGTCCCGAACAGAGGGTTGGGAGTATATTGAACAGGTGGGAGTTTCTCGGACTTCGTAATTCGAATCATGCTGTCCTCGCTTTCAATTTTTGAACCTCGATTTTACGCGACTAATATAACACTTTTGGGCAGTTTCTCTATATTTATTGCAGGGGTGTCGAATCTGTAGACGCGATTTATTGCTGCTAGACGTCGGCATCGGGCTTGCTGTGTTTTCGCTTGAACCATATGACCGCGCGGGATCATCAGTGACCGAAACCTCGCGCAATGAGGTATTTATGCAAAGTTTAAAGCGGAAACTAATCGTGGCGACTGTCGCCGCACCCGTTTTGGCGGTTTCGATCTACGGCGCAAGAGCATGTGCCAAGTCTGTCACCGATCTTGATCTTTTAGCTCCGGGCGCAAAAATGTCAAATCCCGACTCGTTTACGCCCCCGGCGATCACGAACAGCAATAACAATGATTCGCAAAATGTCACGGTTCAACCGTTACCGGTTAGTAATGCGCCACAAATAAATCAACAAATAAATAATGATCAGCAGAAAAACAGCGAACAAGAAGCGCTCGACCCTATTGGTAATAATTCGCCCCATTTAACTCTTCAAGCGGATCAACAAATTCAAAATGCAACCGACCGGCAAAATGAAATGGCACTTAATAACGACGTTGAAAGCCTCGAACAATTCGGTGACGCGGCGGCCGCAAAATCAGCCGAACATGAAACCGACCGGCTTGCGCACGAAGATAGCCACTTGCGCTATGAAGCCATCGTGTTAAAGCGTCGTACAAATCTGATGGCCGCGCGCTACCGGTGGTTGTTAAAAATATACAAAAAACGTTTAATTCAAGTCGTGCTTGCGCGCAAAAACGTTCAACTGGCATCACGCCGGTTGCGATTCGAGAATCAAAAATTCGACCATTTGCATGCACAAGTTAATTTCAGAAATAATTTGCTCGCTCGAGATCGCGAACAAGTCGCTCGTTTTGACCGGATGGCGTATCACGACCGTCTCCTGGAGCGAGATGCTTTGCATCGAATTGCCCTGATGAACCGCTGGAATAACGACATGAAAATGCACATCGCGCGCCTCCAGAGGTATTTGCGATGGAAGTATAAGCACTACGAATATTTACGTTCACGTGAATTGAAACTGAGCCGCGAGCATTATCGTCTTGCCCATAAATTGGCGCACGAACAGTATGAGGTCCGCCGTATAAACGTTGAGACTCAGCACCTAGCGGAGCGTTGATCATAACGTCGTATCCATCGTCGACATTTTTTGCCAGTAGGGCAATAAATCAAACTCGGCACCTAAGCGTTTCATGAGACTGAACATTCCGCCGAGTTTTCGATGTAAAAACATGATCTTTCGCGGTGGTGGCGAATAAATCAGTTGGCGTACAAAGCGTCGGTTGGCCTTAACTGTTCGCTTTTCATATTCGGGATCAGAAAACCGAAATGGTTGATGATCGGGGCGAAATGGCTCCATCGCGACTTGAAGCATATCTTTAAAAGCTTCTTGCGCGTCGAAGGATTCGCGAGGGTCGAGTAACCCAAATTCAACGGCATTACGAAAAATAGTTTCGGTGTCGTTTGAGGCAATGCTCCTGAGGAGGTGGGCGTAACCCCGTCGAAATTCAGGCGAATAAACGAGGGTCGCGCCGAAATCGAGACAAACGAGCTTATTATCGCGTACGAGATAATTTGCAAAGTTGGGATCGGTTTGCACCATTCCCCAATCGCAAAATTCGAGACAAAATAAATCGAGCATAAGACGTGCAATATGGGTGCGATCTTGAAGCCCTGTATGAGGGTTTTGCGCCCAAGTGATAATCGGCGCACCGTCTTCAAAGCTCATCGTCAGTACTCGTCGTGTTGAGAATTCAGCAAACGAGCGGGGAACGACATAGTGCACAGAAGACGCAAGCTGATCTCGATAGCGATCGAGATTCGCGCGCTCATTTTCGTAATCCACTTCTTGAATCAAAACGCCGCGAATCTCAGCGAATAGCTCATCCAGCGAAAATTTCTTGCCTGATAGAGTGACAAATCCACCGGCAAGTTTACGAAGTATTGCCAAATCGCTGTCGATGCTTTCAGACACTCCTGGATATTGAATTTTAATCGCCACCCGTTGCCCGTCGATTTCTGCCGAGTGGACTTGACCTATGCTGGCCGATGCGACCGGATTGGGTGAAAAATTTCGGATGCGCGCGATTTTTTCCGGGCCGAGTTCATGGGTCAAAACGCCTTGCAGTTCGTCGGTTCGAGCCGGCGTGGCCTGTGCTTGCAGGCGGCTGAGAATTTCCACAGCTTCTGGGGGTAAAAAATCAGTTGTATCAAGACTCAACAACTGGCCCGCTTTCATTGCCGCACCCTTGAGATGCGAAAGACTCTCGGCGATGACGCGCGCTTGTTCAATGCGCGTCTCAACTTTTTGTTGAAGTTTCTTTTGAACATCGCCCGGTAAAATGCGCGTCCCCAGTTCTTTTGCGGCTACCCGGCCGGCCATCGAAAACAGTTGAACCGAGCGTGAGAATACTCCTGTTGGAGTTTTTCTATCGCGAGTTTTTTTTGACCGGGTTTTAGACATTACGAATTTTCACTCCTCAAGCACAAACTTACCATGCAGCAAGGGGCGGCATCGAACACAAAATTGCCTCGGGATTGCCACCGGACTCAAAACCAAAGCGGGTGCCGCGATCATACAGGAGATTAAATTCCGCATAATGCGCTCGTCGTTCAAGTTGAACGCGCCGGTCTTCATCGTTGTACGGCTCATGAATGCGCCGTTTGTAAATCGGCATAATTGTTTCGAGAAAATGATCTCCGACCGAGCGCCAAAGTGCGAGATCTCGATCTCTATCGCCGGTATTCAGAT
>JAJYHS010000034.1 GCA_021784635.1 bacterium | reverse complement strand
TTTTTGAGCTCCCAGTAAATAGTGCCCAACTAAATCGAACTGCTCTTGAAACTAAATGTTTTTTGAACGGTCACGTAACCGCCGTGCGGGTGCGGAAAGTGTATGCCATCGAGAACATGCAAAATGCAATCATGTAATTGCGCATTATTGAGCTGAGATCGCAGAATCTGCGAATGTGCCACTCGACCAGCCATGGTGATATTCCATTGAACGAGCAAGTTGCCAGCAAGAGAAGCGTCGGATAAGAGCGCCTTTTCGTAACAATACTCAAACCGGCTCAAGTATTTTTGCAAAACGGCTTCGATAAGCCCGTTTGAAATGGATCCAGGGCCAGAAACCGCAAGCCCGCTGCCGCCGCCGAGCGCTCCAGACAAATTACCGCCGCCTGCATAGAGTTGCGAGAGCGAAACACGACCTTGCACGCGGTTAAGACCTTTACCGCGACCGCCAAAATGAATGTTGGAGCTGATCTCTTGCGCATCTCGAGTATGAATCACACCACTCCCCGGTGCGCCATTGGCAATTCGATTCAACTCGTTTGATTTACTAACCATGCCGCCAATCATCGCTGTGTTGGCGTACCGGCCCTTTTTTGTTTTGTACTCCGCGACGTTTTGCTGCGGCAGATTTGAGGAGCTAGAGAGAAACTTAAGCTCGTTTGCCACCTGGGCCTGCTGAGCGGCCCGTTGCCGTGCCAACATTTGCGCGCGCGCGACCGCCGGTGAAATATGGGGTGTCACGCGGTGCGGGTGAATGGGTCGTGGTGCGGCCGCGACAGGACGATGCCGAACAAGAGCCACTCGTTTTCGGATTGGTCTGAAAATTCGGCGGCGAACAGGATGCGGATGATGCACGATATGCCGGGTCAGTTTAATTACCCTGCGTTTTCTTAAAACAATTTTTCTTATTTTTTTCTTCGGTTTTAGAACGACGTGTTTCTTGAGCGCTTTGAACGGCGGAATAATCACAGGAGTTTTTAGAACGACGTTGGCACGAACGATTTTCTGCGGAGGTGTACTGAATTTTGCCGCCAAATAGCCAACGAACAAAAGTAAAGAAAACAAAAGCATAATCGTCGCCGTGGCGTACTGAAGACGGTCGCGCTCTTGACGGTCTTCATCGGTCTCGTCGGTTTCGACAGGTTCTAGGCCGTCAGCGGACGGAAATAGCCGCAAGCGCCACCAATGCTTACGCAAACGAAAGGTCGCGCCAAAAAAATCGAATTCCGACATGCGAAGCTCTTCGCCCTTCGCAAGTTTTTTAGTTCCAGATTCGGATTCAACAATTACGCCGCTTTGGTTGCTGGTGACGACAAAATCGCCGTTCGTTTTCTGCGAATAGCTGAAAATGTTGTACCCGAGTAATGCTATTTGGTGATTGAGACGCACGGGCCGGTGGTGAACAAGCAGAAAATCTTGGCCATAAAATAGAAATGGTTGCTTCGGACCGGGCTTTTCTAAAGTTTGAATATCCGATGAAACCACGTAAACCGGAGCCGGTTTGCGAATGGGTTTGACTTCAACATGGGTCGCGCGGCGCCAGCGTTGACGGGCCGACGGTGGCAAATCGATCGACAATTTCTCACCCTGGCCGGGGGTGTTGAGCATTAGTTTAGAATCGGCCGCTGAATCAAATACGCAGATGTTCCCGTCGCGCATTTCAATTGCCCAACCGTCCGGCAAATCAAGATCCGCAATTTCGTCCGATTGCCAGAACTGCTTGCGCGAAACTTCGCCAATCTGAGTTGTTATCAGAAATTCTTCGGGTATCACACTCATTCCGTTTCAACGACGACCAGTTGCAAATTCACAAATCCCGCCTGAGCTGCGGAGGCCACCACGCGTTTCAACGTCGAATAGGGCGTTTGTTGATCGGCCATCACCACAAGCCCCGACCCAAGATTGGGTATCGGTAAAAGTTTACGTTGGTGCGCGAAGACCTGTTCAAGCGTAGGTGAATCCGCGCCATGCAATGTTTCGCTCGGCGCAAACTGAAAGTTATTTAATCTCACAATCGGTTTATCATCGACCACGACCACATTGCGGCTAATTTCAACCTTCAACGATTCGCGCACCTGCGCGTTTGATTTGAGCACTTGGGGGAGGGTAAGATGAGTGCTCGGCGTAATGCTCGTTATCGACGTTGAATAGTTTTTAAGGAGAAAGACGAGAAGAATCATAAAAATGTCGGCCATCGAAGTGATTTGCAACGACATCTCAGTTGATTTTCTCTTCTTTTTGATCGGCTTCATAACAGCGGCGCCTTTTTACGCGTAATCATTGACGTTGACTTTGACGTGCTAACTCGAGATGTACACCTTCGGCATAATCGACTGAACCTTGTGAATGACGTCCACAATATTTTTGTAAATAATGTTGGGATCGGCGGTCACGCTCACTTCTTTAATCTGCGGCCATTTCGCTTGGAGCTGACGCAACCGGGCTTCTAACGCCTTAACGTTTTGCAGGGAATTGGGTAAACCTTTGACGTCGATATCGATCTCATGGGTGAGATTACCGCCCTGAAGCGCGATATTCACGTCGCCGCCGGATTTCAGTTCAAGCAACATCGACATCGAAGGCCGACCGGCGCTTGTTGCCGCCGCGGTTCCGGTTGCAGAAACGCCGACATCGACTGCGGCAAGAGTTAGAAACGAGGCCGTAACAATAAGATAGGTGATGAGTACGGTGAACATATCGATGATAGGAGCTATATTTAAATCGACTTCTTGCGATGAGCTCTCACCAACATTCATTTGCTTTTCCGTCGGGGGTTGTGCTCGTTGGGTGGAACGTCGCCGCTTTTCGCGTTAAAATAGCTTTGTTGCAGAATGTCCATGGTGCGAACCGCACTCTGTTCGATTTGCCCGGTGACCTTATTGGTGCGGGCCATGAGTATCGAATAGGCGATCATGCTGGGTATCGCAACGGCAAGACCCATCATCGTTGAGTTCATCGCGGTCGAAATACCGTTTGCGAGCAAGGCGGCACGTTGTTGCGCAACCGCTTGACCGACTGCCTGAAACGACTCCACAAGACCGATGATCGTACCGAGCAAACCAAACAAGGTGGAGACGTTGGCAAGCGTCGCTAAAAACGGAGTTCGTACCTGGATTTTTTCAGACGCTTCGCCCACCGCGATTTGTAAACCGTTTTCAATGAGGTGTTCGGGTTGATGGGCCCGAATCAGACCTTCGCGCACGACACGAGCGACAGGTTTTGTGCGAAATCTTTCGCAAAAAGCGATGGCTTCTTGAATGCTGTTTCTCAAGATCATGTTTCGAATGCGTTCAAAGAACCCATCCATGTTTTCCATCGGATAAGCCCATCCGAGAGCGGCTGATCGCTCAACTATGATGAGAACCGCAGCGGCCCCGCACAACAAAATTGGGAAAACGTGCCAAAAGTTTTTGGCGATAAACTGCATTAACGACATAGTGCCACCTCATATCCGCTTCAGTATCATAATGAAGAAAAACGGAGTCTAGGCTAGAATTGGGTGGCCAGGACCTTCGCACGGTAATTTCTGCGAGGTTTTATAAAATTGATTTCGTCTTTTCCGTTTTTTAAGACGAGCATCATGTTGAGGTTGCGCGTTTGACCGCGAATTTGAAACGATTGACCTGCGCCGGGCAGAGATGACGGCGCGCGATTATTGTAATTATTTGGCATGTATCGCGCCGGGGTTGCTGACGCGACGGTCGCGAAGAGGAATATTGCCGCTGTTAAAAGTGGCCACGTAATGAACGCCGACGGCATGAAGTCTTGAGATTTTGCAGAATTCATTAATACCCTCCCCGAATGTGTTTCCGATTCGCTTTGTGGATGAGTTCTTTCGTTACAATAAATATGCTGCAAATTCGGTGCCGTGCACGCGATATAACATATTGAAATTACAGGTGTTTTTTGTTTCACAATGAGATCAAGCGTAAAAACTGAAAAGACTATGGTCAGGCGTCATATCTTTATACACGAGTAAGGCTTGCCAGACCCGGCGCAATTTTTCACACTGACTTATATGCGATGTTTGATTTCTCTCTCAACAATTACGTCATTGTTTTTCGCAATTATGTTAAGTGCTGTCCCGGCCGCGGCCAAAAAAAAGCCGGCCCTCAAAGGCGTGAAGCCTCTTGACGGCGTTAAAATCCAAGCTGTGCAAACTTACCTAAACCCGAAATCGCAACAGATGTTTTACGGTTTGGGGATTTGGCCGCTTGATCCGTATTACAACGGTTTTAGTGTTGATCTTACCTACACCCGCTATCTAAATAAAACTTATTCATGGGATGTCGGCTCGCTCGATTACATTTATGCAGTGGATTCGGGGCTGACTTCCGAACTGGCTGACAAATACCATGTTCAACCTCAGAGCATCGAACGGCTCAATTTTGTACTTGCATCGAATCTCAATTATACGTTTGCCTACGGCAAGACCATTTTTCTTACTAAATATATTCGATATTTTCGCAGTTCTTTTTTGGCAGGCCCCGCGCTCGTCATTTCGAATCAAGAATCCACTGTGGGGGTGAATTTAGGCTGGCGCTTCGAGTCTTTCGTCAACAACAATTTCTCGTGGAGGGTCGAGGCTCGTTACCTTTATCCTTTCGGCAGCATGCATAACAATTTGGCATTTATATTCGGCACTGCCTATGCGTATTAACATTGTCCTCATTTTGTGTCTGAGCCTGTTTGCTTACCCGGGGTTTGCCGTAATGGCGCGAGCCAAGAATTCGTCCGGATGGCGCAGCGTTGTTCCGCATGACGTAAATGATTCCAGGTTGTGGCAGCAGCTTGTTCCAAAATTGATGAAACACCACATGTATTACGGAGCTTTGGCCGCGGCTTCAGACATGATTAATTTTTTTGATGATTTGCCGACAAAGCGGCTGGCTTATAAAACCATTGTACAACTCATTGACCTCGGGTACCCGTTTTCGACGCGAGCGTATTTTGTTCCGGGTGATATCGAGCCGGCAAAGAAGAGCGAGTTTAGCCAGAGCTATTTTCTCTACAAAGGCATCGTCAATCTCAACGACGGAATGAAGAAGTGGGCGGATTACTATTTTAATAAAATAAATAAAAAAAACTTTCCGAAATATCTTTTTTTTCAAGCATTGCAAGAATACGCGGGGGGGCATCTCAAGAAGGCAAAGGCGTCAATTAACAAAATGTTGAAACTCATCAAGGGCCCGGGCAATTTCGATTTGGCAAAGAAGGCCGCTCGCACTTTGGCACGCATTGATTATCAACAAAAGAAATATAAAGAGTCGGCCGAAATTTACGAAACGTTTTTGTTGAAGACAAATCCAATCAGCCCCGAAGATTGGCTCGAAGCCGCTTGGAGCCTTTACCGCCTCAAGAAATATAACAAAGCATTGGGGCTTCTTTATAATCTTGAATCGAAAGCGGCGGGGCGCAATATTTATCTTGAAAAATATATTTTGCGCGCACTCATTTATCGCAAGATGTGTTCTTATAAAGCGACTCACGCGCTGATCAAAAAATTCAATCGCGAATACGGCAAAACCATTTTTGGGATAAAAATAGGTGAGCCGCTGTCGCGTTTTGCTGTTTTAAATAGAATTGTGAACGCCAACGAAATCAAATATGAGCAAGAGATAAAGAGCATTCGGGAGCTTAAAAAAGAGTTTCGGTCCGTTTCTAAATTGCCGCGCCGGCTTCGCCCGGTTGCCAAATACGTGTACGTCACCGCGTTTCACATGTACCTGCGCACTGAAAATCTTTACCGAACGCAGGCTCTCGAAACGGCGGCGCAGCGACTGGTTATTTTAGGCGAAAGTCTTAAATTTTTGCAATTTGACGTGATGCGCTCGCAATACAATCCGAATACGGTTTTTAAAGAAAAACCGGTTAAGAACCCTGTGCTACTTGAAACCAACAAAAATAATTTTATTATTCATTGGCCGCAATGGGGCGATTATTGGCGCGATGAGCGGCTGAGTTACAAGGGAACACTCAAAAACAAATGCGACTGATTTGCGCGATTTTGATTACTTTTTTACCAATAGCCGTTTTAGCGGCAAGCGGCTCGTCGACAACGCCGAGCGAAGCGATATCATCGCTTAAATCTCAACATTTAAGCGATGCGGAGTTTCAAAAAAAGCTTTACGAAATGCTTACTCGAACCGACAAGTCGGTAAAAATTCTTCGTAAACAAATCACTGAAAATCAAAGCGCCCCGTTTCTGGCGAATCTTTATCTTCAATTGGGCGATCTGCTTTCGACAAAATCAACGACGTTATTTTATCTTGAGATGGAGCGAAACAAAGGCGCGAACGCAAAGTCCCTTGAATCGCAAAAATTTTCTCCTGTCGTGATTGCGGAGCAAAAGGCGATCGCGGTTTATCAACAAATTTTGCGGGACTTTCCCAAGTTCGATGCGACAAAACAAGTTTTATTTCGCCTTGCTTCGGGTGAGAAATCAATCGACGAGGGGCCGGCTTTCGTGGCTACGGCGAATGAGTTGATCAAGCGCTTTCCGAATTCAAAAGAAGCGATCCAGTCCCGCTTGCTTCTCGGCCAATATTTTTTCAGCCAGCAGGAATATAACGAATCGCGGAAGTTTCTTGAGAGCGTGCAATATTCAAAATATCCCTATGACCGCGATGCTGCCCGGTATCGGCTCGGGCTTATTGCGCTCGAACAAAGCCACCCCAAACAGGCGTTGAAATTTTTTAGTGAGGTAGCCACAGACAGCGAGTTGGCCAAGGACAGTACGCAGAGTTCATTTCTCCCGCAAAACACCGTGATCGGAATCGACTTGAAGCGTGAAGCGCTTATCGATTCGATTCGTGCATTTACGGAGGTGTTTAAAAAGAATCCCCATCCGGTGGCCTATTACTCTAAAATCGCTCCCACAGAGGAACTGTTTCAAGAGACCATCGAAAAGCTTTCGTACCGCTATATCTTTTTGCGACAGTACAACTTTGCGATCAATTTGTTGCGAACTTACTGTGAGCGTCTTCACGACCCAGAGCGCATAGTTAATATTTATCATGAGGTGTTGCGCCGGATTCCGCTTAATGCGCGGATTAATATTCCGGTTCGTGAAATGCGGTTTGTTCTTGAGAAATACAACTATTGGAATACCCATTACGCGATGTCGCGCCAAACGCGATTCCAAGCCTATAGTTTTTTTGAAAAACAGATTCGCGAACTCGGAACACATGCACACGAACTTGCCAAGGGCGAAAAAAATCCGGTCATTCGTCAGC
>JAJYHS010000114.1:1305-7278 GCA_021784635.1 bacterium | reverse complement strand
CGTGCCCGTCGGGCCACCATCGCGTAATTGTGCGCGTAAATGGCTTGTCCCCGCTTCGAGGCCCGCGTAAACGCCGAACCAGCTAGCTGTGGCATGCCCCCACGAGTTGGCAAAAGTAAGCGTGTCGGCATTCAACGAGCTTACAAAAATATTGTTACCAAAGATACTGTCGCTTGAGCTGTTTGACCATGTGGCAGGATTATCTTCGTAACCGCTAGCCGACGTATAACGAAAGCGCATGCCGGCGTAATTGTCACCCGCCTTTGTTTCAAAATAAGAGGGGCCATACCATTGATGTATAACGGCTAAACTGAATTCGCCGCCGCCAAAAACAGAAGCGTCAGCTTCTAATTCGGCATCGTAAGTTTTCGTAATTCCGCGTGCGACTCGAAAGCCCGTAAACATTTGCGGAAAGACACCCGCGCCGGGTTGAGAGCCAGACGGAAAATTTCGCGGTCCTACAGTTGGGCCAGCACCGTCCAGTAAGGCAACATCCCATTTTCCTTTACCCAGCGTCTGCGCCGAATTGTCTTCATGAACCGGAATTGCAACCGCGCAACCAAATAGCGAAGCGCCGATGAGCCCCACGATCAGAATTTTCATTAAGGATTGAACGGATTTTGCCTCGGCCATTTATCGCTCTCCGAATTTTAATTTTTCACGAAGCAAATCGAAATATCGGTGAGTTGGCCGTCTCAGCATGTAATGATTGCATTTTGCGCGAGTCACAATCACTTCGTCCCCCGCGATCAAATTCCCCCCCGTTTGACCATCTACTGTGAGCAGTGCTTTTTGTTTTTTCTTTAGAAGTTTGAAGGTGAGAGCCTGATCATCCGGGAACAAAATTGGCCGGTGGGTAAGCGAATGCGGGCATATCGGAGTTACGACAAAAGCGCGAACATGGGGATGTAAAATTGGTCCGCCGGCGGATAAATTGTAGGCTGTTGAACCTGTAGGTGTTGCAATGACGATCCCATCGGCCTTGACGTCGCCAACCAAATTTTCTTTTGAGTACATTTCAATGCTGATGAGTTGGCTGAATTGACCACGTTCAATCACCACGTCGTTGAGCGCTCGAGCTTCACTAATAATTTTGGAGTGACGGTGAACTTTTACGTCGATCATAGCACGCGGTCGCATTTCCATTTTTCCATCGAGAGTCATCTGCACGACAGAATACAAATCTTGTCTGCGATTTTCGGTAAGAAATCCAAGTGAGCCCATGTTCACGCCGAGAATCGGAATTTTCTGGCCGGCAAGCATTCGGACGGCGTGCAAATAGGTGCCGTCACCGCCCAAAACAATCACGAGGTCGACAGCCTTGAGCCAAGACTCTTTTACTTTTTTAACTTTATCGCTCAGTTTTTGCTGGGGATGGCTGAAGACTTGAATCGCACGCTTTCTCAACCACTCCGAGAGCTCAAATGCGCTTTTGACCGCGTTACTCGATTCTGGCCGATGCACGATTACCACTGATTTTATCTCGCGCTCAAAAGGAACGGGACGATAAGCATCAGACAAACATTTCTTGTTCATGTAACCTCATCGATAAGGCCGTCGCGACGTAATAACGCGTCGGGATCCGGTTCGCGACCGCGAAAGCGTATGTATAGCTCCATGGGATGTTCTGTTCCGCCGCGAGATAAAATATTTTCGCGAAATTTTTGTGCAACATCCTTGTTAAAGAGCCCGCACTCTTTAAAATATTCAAACGCGTCGGCGTCGAGACTTTCAGCCCATTTGTAACTGTAATACCCGGCCGAATACCCGCCGCCAAAGATATGTGAAAAGCTGCACGTAATATTAATCCCTTCGACCTTGGGCAAAACACGCAAACGGTCGGCAACTTGGTCTTCAAATTTTGCGACATCTGAGATTTTAGACGAGTCGGCTGTGTGCCAAGCCATATCGAGATTTGCCAGCATAACCTGACGCAATGACTGATAGCCTGCCAAGTAGCGCGAACTATCTTTAATTTTTTTCACAAGGTCGGCGGGTATCAATTCGCCCGTTTTGTAATGGCGCGCGAATATATCCAGACTCTCTTTTTCTTTGATCCAATTTTCCATAATCTGTGAAGGCAACTCGACAAAATCCCAGTAGACATTCGTACCGGCAAGCGAGCGGTAACGGCAGCGAGATAATAGACTGTGAAGCGAGTGACCGAATTCATGAAAAAGCGTATTGACTTCGTCGAACGTAAGAAGTGACGGCTCATTTGCGGATGGTTTTGTAAAATTACAAACGACCGACACGTGGGGATGATCGACTTGTCCGTGAAATAAACCTTGCTCGAAATAATTGGTCATCCAGGCGCCGCCGCTCTTACTTTCGCGCGGATAAAAATCGGCGTAAAAGAGGCCGACAAATTCATTCGTTTTTTCGTCGGTGACTTCGAATGTTTTTACGTCGGGGTGCCATACCGGGTACGCATCTGACTCCTTGAACATCAAACCGTACAACCGCCGCGCGTGTTCGAAAGCTCCTTTTACGACGTTTTCTAATTTAAAATACGGGCGCAGATCGTCTTGAGAAAACTCGAATCTTTTTTCTTTTAACCGTTCAGACCAATATGCAAAGTCCCATGGTTCAAGCGGTACCGGGGCGCCTTTAGATTTTGCGAAATCTTCGATTTCTTTCACATCGCGACGTGCCGCCGGCAGTGATGCCACTTCGATTCGTTTCAGAAATTGCATGACACGATCTGGGGACTCGGCCATGCGCCGTTCGAGCATGAACTCCGCATGATTTTTATAGCCCAAGAGTCGCGCTCGTTTCTCGCGCAATTTCAAAATTTGCAAAATAAGTTTTCGATTGTCAAAGTTGCCGCCAAATGCCCGCGAGCCGTAGGCGCGATACATTTTCTCGCGCGATGGCCGATGCGCTGCAAACTGCATAAATGGGATATAGCTCGGCATTTGAAGTGTAGAAAGCCACCCATCGAGATTTTTCTCTTTTGCGGCAGCGGCGGCGGCCGTCAATACGATGGCGGGCAAACCGGCAACTTCATCACGCTTAGTGAGGTGGAGAGTAAATTCGTTTGTCGCCTTTAATACGTTGTCAGAAAACTGCGGGCTGAGTTTTGATAGCTCTTCATCAATTTTTCTAAGTTCGGATTTTTTCTCATCGTCGAGTAAAGCTCCGTTGCGAACAAAATCGAGATAATATTTTTCAAGTAGTTTTGATTCTTCAACGTTAAGATTAAGCTTCTCGCGAAGCTCATAAAGGCTCTTGATGCGCGCAAACAGTTTCGTATCAAGCAAGATATCGCTTGCGTAGTTTGCAAGTAGGGGGCCAATTTCAAGCGCTAAATTTTGAAGCTGATCATTCGTGTGCGCATGTAGCAGGTTATAGAATGTGGTCGAAACCAAATCGGCGTCTTCACCCGCGGTTTCAAGCGCCACGATTGTGTTTTTAAACGTCGCAGGCTCAACGTCGTCGCGAATACGCGAAATTTGTTTTTTTGCCGCAGCTAAATTTTCTTTCAGTGCCGGCAAAAATATTTCAGGAGTGATTTTGTCAAACGCGAGAGCGTGATGGGGTAGATCCAAATACTTGAAGGGTTCTAAATTTTGTGACGCCATATTTTCTTATATGGCGTCCTGAGTTCATGCGTCTATCAAAAATTTTGAGCCGGTCTTTAGCTGCCGTGAGCTTGAGTTTTTTGGTGGTAGATGTACATGAAAGCACCTGCGCCGAAGCCCGTGCCGGCAACTCCCGCACTATAACCATTGTATGGATAGTACCCAGGCCAAACAACGGGTACGGCACCTTGATAGTTAAAGGAGTTCCACGAACTGACCTGATCGCACTGGGTAATGCCAGTCACGGGATCAACCGAGAAAAATCCGCAATTGTTCATCATGCCAGGTGAAAATTGGTACGGAAGGCCCGTGAAGTTGGTATATGCGGGCCCAACAATTGGGTTAATCCCTGGATTGTAAATTCCCGAGCAGCTGTACGGTGAAGCGCCCATGTTGTACGGATAAGCGCCGGTATTGTACGGGTACGCGCCGTTATATGGATATGCGCCACTATACGGATAAGCTCCACTGTAGGGGTAAGAGCTCGCGCCTGTTGCGCTACACAAAGTCGTTGAAACCGCCTGACCGCCGTGCCAAGTGTCGATACAATTGCTTTGGCCCGGAATACCTTGCCACTGATATTCGCCGTTACCGCAGTTAGTGGCGTTCATATTGTAGCAAGCTCCATTGGGAGCGCAGTAGGTCTGATTATTGTTACTAGAACCATGATTACAGGCAGCTAGGAACGACAGACCAGCCATTATCGCAGCAAATTTCACGATTTTTAGCGTTACCCTTTTCATACGGATTTCTCCTCTAGCGAAAGACTATGAAAAAAATGGGCCAACATTAGCGAACGGTAAGCTATTGATTCGTCGCGCAAAAAGGCGGGGCACAGCGACAATTTACGTACTTAGGGCCGAGATTTGTCACTTCCGAAGCATTGGTTTACCGTGTCTATTATAAGGAGGGAGTGGCATGAAAAGCGCTCAATTCAATATTACTGTTGGGCTTATTTTTCTGCTTTTGGCAGGCGGTTGGAGCGTGCGGTCTTACGCCATGGTTGAACATCGATTCGCGCGCACCTATATGTCTAAAGACTATCTTACAAACGGCATATTTACCGGCGGTCAATCTTCAACAAGTAGTACGAGTTTTAGCATTTTGGGGATCCGTAGAATTTATGCCGCCCGGCAAAAAATTGAACGTGTGGTTGTTAAACTTGGAGACGACAAAGGGCACCCACTGATTGATAAAGTCAGCTACTTTCACGTCGCGATTAACGATCATCTCCCGAGAATCGAAATGGATCTTTCGCAAACGGTAGCTTCAAACGTCAATGAGCAAAAATTAAAAAAGATATTTTTGGGCTCTCCTTATGTAAAAAGCGCGCAGATCAATTTTGATCCGACGGATATGAGTATGACAATTCAGCTACGGCTAAAAAAGCCGGTTGAAGCCGAAGTCTTTGAACTGAAACGCAAAAATAGCGCGGGCAAAATCGTTCTCGATATGAAAGCGCTGTCCGGTAGAAGTGCTCGTGCAAGTTAGGGTTAGATGAAACGACTGTTATTTATATTTTGGACGATATCGATATGCGCTCCCGCATACGCTTATGTTTTTAACTATCAGAATTCGGGAGTGGCGCCGTTCTTTGGCGCGACAGCCGCCGATACACTTCAATCTTCGCAGGCCTTTTCGCGAACAAGCGGTTCGGTTACTGATTTTTCTAGTGGAGTTCAATTTGGCTTCAGCGGCCAATTGGGAATTCAATTTAATATAAACCGCGATTTTAGTTTTCGTATCGGAGCCGAAGCTTATCAGGGTAAATCGATAAATGCGGTCGGCACGCGCGCCTCTGATGGTGCCAATTTAATGACCGTTAGCAGTTTGGCCACAGTTTTAAATCCCAATGCCGGAATTCAATATAATATGTTGAGTTCGCGTAGTGGGCGAATTTATCTGTTGCTCGATGGCGGCTACGCAATGGCAACGGTGGCAAACAACGATTCGCTTACTAGTACGGGCGTAACCCAGTACAGCACAAGTAGCAGTAGCATCGATGAAAAATGGAGCGGTGATACAACTTCTTATGTTGCTGGCGTAGGGGCCGAATATCACGCGTTTTCAAATACGACCATCGCACTTGAAGTCGGCTATCGCCAAATGCAATTTGATAAATTCACGTACGCCAATTCGGGTTATGCGATTCGCGGGTCGAGTGAGACTTCTGTTTCAAGCGGCCAGATCGTGACTGATAACGGCGGTGCGCCGGTAAGTCTCAATATGAGCGGCGTTTTCGCCGGGGTTGTTTTTCGCTTTTATATACCGCCCGAATATTAGTCCGTGCGGCAATTCAATCAGCGCTAAAAAGAGAAGCCCCTCATCCTTCGCAGCGGGAGCTGCCGGAATTGAGGGGCAAATTGGAAGGGGGTAAGGGTTAACGGAT
>JAJYHS010000114.1:972-1295 GCA_021784635.1 bacterium | reverse complement strand
CGTTGCTATTGGGTCCTTTCTCGCTGGGCGGGCGACACGCGACATTGCGTATTTCCCGCTTAGCAATTTCGCAACACAATAACCTTACCGCGTCTTCATGATCCTAATTTGAATGCCGTATGGAGTCTTCTTAACACGATGCTTTGACTGCCAAACACAAATAATATTATGAAGTTAATGTGCAGCGGCGATTTAATTTAATATTTTGGCTTGGCATGATGGCATTCGTGCTGGTTTCGAGTCTTTCGGCGTGGAGGCTTGTTCAACTTCACAATGAAATTCGTCTGCGCGATCAAACTTCAGCCGTCGAGCAAAAACTAACC
>JAJYHS010000114.1:0-962 GCA_021784635.1 bacterium | reverse complement strand
AACCGACCTTTACACAACCCTGCTAAATGCCGATGTAACATTTTTAGTTTTGCGCGACACCGGCGCTGTTGCAGAGGCGAGAAAACTTTTGCGTCTCATTGCCCAGGCGCGCACGAGCGTGACTCAATTGACGAATATGGTGCCGCCCGGAAGTCCGATTCGTTCTGAAGTCTTGCGGCTTGATAAAATGGTGAGTGAAAAACTCTCGCTCAGCGAAAGAGTCACATTAAATATTAATTTCAATTCTGGTGAACCATTTCAACGAGTTCTGGTTATAAAAAATGATTTGTTACTTACCGAAAAGGTGAATGAAACGATACAGTCGATCGAGGCCTATTTAATCACCAATTTAGACCGGCACCGTGCTCACGTTGACCGCTATTTTGACGTCAACTTACTCAGTATCGGGGCGACGGCGACGGTTGCGTTTGCGTTAATGCTGACGTTTGCGGGACTGGTTTGGAGTGAAATTCGCAGACGACGTTTACTCGAGGCGGATCTGCGCCAGGCTCAGCAGGCGGCAATTCATGCTTCTGAACTCAAGTCACAGTTTCTTGCGACTGTCAGTCACGAAGTGCGCACACCGCTCAACGGGATTATAGGGATGAGCGAATTACTACAACAAAGACTCAAGGGCGAAGCGGGCCAATTTGCGTCTGTTATTCAAGCGTCGGGCAGAACGCTTTTACGAATCGTCAATGACCTGCTTGATTTTTCAAAAATCGAAGCCAATAAACTCAACGTTGAAATTCAAGAAGTACGATTGAACCAGATTCTTGAAACGGCGGTAGATTTATTTAATCCACGAGCGGCACAAAAGAGACTGCGCATTTATTGTTCGTACCCGATCGAGTTTAACGATTTATATGCCTCCGACGGAGTGCGAATATCCCAAATCATACAAAATCTTCTCAGTAATGCGGTCAAATTTACCCAAAAAGGCTTTGTTGAGCTTAAGGGTC
>JAJYHS010000245.1:2094-7288 GCA_021784635.1 bacterium | reverse complement strand
TCAGCCAAATACCGTGAAACAGGGTCTGCGCCGACAAGCGCGCCATCTTCTTTGATAGCGAGCGCCGTTTCGTCTTTTGTTAAGTCGATGTTATCCCGCTCGTCGTTTTCTGGAGCAATACTCTCCGGGTTTTCTGGAGCGATAATTTCTGGCGTGACAACACGAGTGGATGTTTTTTTAGCGCGTGTTTTTTTTGCGGGGGTTTTCGGTTTCTTTCGAACCATCGAGCTTCCGTATTCGTATCAGACTATTTGTTCGAGCTTTTTGTTGAGGGTACTCTCGACGACACCCTTAACTAGAACCAAAGCCAGAGGCAAATCGACGACAATTTCTATCTCAGACCCCGAGCCTGCATTTTTGACATTCATGTGGGCTTTGAACATCTTGCCGTTAGCTTCACCGGTTAGCCCTTTTTCATCAAAGGTCGTTTTATAGGCAGCATCGAGCTTTTTTAGATCGTGGTCATTTTCAAGCAGGGTTTTAACCTTCTGAAAAGCTTCGTTTGCGGATAATTTAGTCTTTTTTTGTATTGTAACCTTTGGCATAGAATAAAATTATGCTTTTTGGCGGGGGCTGTCTAGCAGGATGGCGCTGCCGCACGTTTTTCATAGTTGATCTCGCGGTGCCGAAATGCGAAATTGTTGTGCGAGGAGGCGTGAGGCTGAACTGAACTAATGCTGACGCGTAAACCATGAAATTTATTTCTCAACTTAAACGCAGTCATTACTGTGGCGAAATCGACCGCCGTAACGAAAATCAAAACGTCGTTCTTATGGGATGGGTTAATACCCGGCGCGACCATGGCGGTCTTGTATTTATCGATTTGCGTGACCGCAGCGGGCTTGTGCAGGTTGTACTTAATCCAAATCAAGAGGCTTGTAAGGCTGCCAAAGACACTCGCGGCGAATTTGTTGTTGCGATTGAAGGCAAAGTTCGCGTTCGCCCTGAAGGGATGCGCAATCCCAATTTAAAAACGGGTGAGATCGAGATTGTCGGCGAGCGAATTGAAATTCTCTCGGAGGCGCGAACCGTTCCGTTTGAGCCAGGCGATGAAAAAGTCTCAGAAACTTTGCGGCTCAAATATCGTTATCTCGATTTGCGTTCGCCGCGCTTGCAAGCTCATCTCATGAAACGTCACGAGGTCATGATGGCCGTGCGTGAAGGGTTGCATTCTAAAGGTTTTATAGAAATTGAAACTCCGATATTGTACAAGAGCACTCCTGAAGGCGCGCGTGATTATCTTGTGCCGTCTCGGGTGAATCCGGGGATGTTTTATGCACTCCCGCAGAGCCCACAAACGCTCAAACAACTTTTGATGATTGGTGGCATTGACAAGTATTTTCAAATCGCGCGGTGTTTTCGAGATGAAGATTTACGCGCGGACCGTCAACCTGAATTTAGTCAAATTGACGTTGAAATGAGTTTTGTCGATCGCGACGATGTGATGAAAGTTGCCGAAGATCTCATGCGCTACGTCTGGCAGAAAATAAAAGGCGTTGATATCGGCGATTTGCCAGTAATGACCTACACCGAAGCGATGAACCGCTTCGGTTGTGACAAACCGGATCTTCGTATCGCTTGGGAGCTTAAAGATTTGACTGAAAAGCTTCGCGATTCTTCTTTCAAAACGTTTTCGGATGTCGCCGGGCGCGGCGGTTCGATCAAAGGCTTATTCGTTCCGGCACAATTTTCGCGCGGCCAAATTGATAAACTGACCGAAAAGGCGAAGCAAATGGGTGCCAAAGGTCTTGCTTACATTAAAGTCGACGAAAAAAATCAGATCTCAAGCCCGATCGCAAAATTTTTTGACGAAAACGAACTGCGAGAGATTTACACCGCCTGCGGCGGGGCAAAATCAGGTTCGGTATTTATAGTGGCTGACGATTTCGCGGCAACCTGTGCTGCGTTGTCTACTTTGCGTTTGCATTTAGCCCATGAGCTAGGCGCGGTCGATACAAGTCGCGATCGATTTTTGTGGGTGGTGGATTTTCCGCTTCTTGAATATTCGCCCGAAGAAAAAAGGTGGGTCGCTTGTCACCATCCATTCACTGCACCGAAAGATGAAAATTTGGCGGCATTAGTTCAGAAGGACGAATCGGAATTTCCACGTTTGAAAGCTAAAGCCTACGATTTAGTTTGCAACGGGCACGAGATTGCCGGCGGCAGTATACGGATACATCGCGGTGAGACTCAAAAGGCCATGTTCGATGCACTCGGCCTGACTGAAGACGAAATTCAACTGAAGTTCGGGTTTTTCATCGAAGCTTTGACCTACGGAACTCCACCGCACGGTGGAATCGCATGGGGACTCGATCGACTCGTGATGATTCTTTGCGGTACTGATGCCATTCGCGAAGTCATTGCATTCCCGAAAACGGCTAAAGCGACGGATTTAATGGCCGATGCGCCGAGCCCGGTTTCGCGCGAACAGCTCATTGAACTTGGTATCCGTTTAATTGAGCGGTAACAATTGTAATAGAGCCGTCAAATCCAAGCCAAACGACCAGTTCGTCTCAGAATTAGACGTAGGGCCGTCAATCAACGTTGATCCACCACCGATGTCTAAGATTGAGACGATCTGACAAGGATGTCGAGCGTGACAGCACAAGGAGGTGCTTCGTGAAGAAAATAAGTGGAATTTTACCTGCCGATAAGCGAATTACGACGGTGGATCTTCGCAGCGGCGGCACGGCGCGCCCCGGGATGCCAAGTTTTGGACGCCCTGTTGGACCATCCCCAGAGGCGCGGACAGCATTTTTCGCAAACCAAGCGGCGATGCAAAGGTTACAAGATCAACGAGAACTCGCGTCGAAACGAGATCAACAAGCGGCCATTGTAAAACGTATGGCTGATCAATTTTTTGTGCAAGAGTCTCACACCGACAGCGTGCGGTCCTATCGATCGCCGGTCGAGCAGCCGATGCTTTCACAAACTGATATTATTTCTCCGATGGTTCGTTCATCACGCGAAAATTTGCCGCTTCAAATGGGTGAGCCTTCAACAATCGGGTCGGCAATGACCGAAATGCCCAGTGCTGTTGGAACAAACGGAAATTCGGCGAGTGGCAATTCATCCGGGGCAAACGACAAATCAGTTGATCCGCGGGATCAATTGGTTGCGGGGCAACATCTTGACGTGCGGGCTTAGCACGATTCATGACCTTATCGGTCTTGCCATCGTTTCGCTCTCAAAATTGCTCCTGCGCCAAACGTTGAAAGCCCAAGTAGAATAAACTCCATCACGTGGATATGCATGGCGCTGCCGCTTTCTCGTCCTTCGAAAATGCATGCGATGGGCCCGAAGACGATCAGAAGAGTTCCCGCTTCGCATAGACCCTCTGAGATCATTTCGCGATACGTCTTCTTGTTCATATTAATCTCCGTGCCCACTCACTTGTTCGCCCGTATATTCGTACGCCGGCTCCAAACAAAATCCATTTTCTTCAAGGGACGTGACGCGAGAAATACTTTTCAACCGTCGAGCGCCGTTGATTTTAGTAACCGAGACGACGTATTGAATGCCAAAAAAAATGAGGTGACGAATTGCACGCAATGACCATTGGGGCGCGCCCATTTGCACGAGCATTTCAAGTCGCAACAGAGCTTGACGGGGATTTTCGGCATGAAGCGTCCCGAGTCCGCCGCGGTGACCGGTTGAAAGCGCCATGAGTAGATCCTTGGCTTCTTGCCCCCGTACTTCACCGACGACGATTCGATCAGGGCGCATACGAAGCGCTTGTCGCAAAAGCTCCGCTTGATCCACATCTTGCAATACTCCGGAAGGATCTTGTCGCGACAGAAGTTTCACTGACGCTGTGTTGGGGAGTTGTATCTCATTTGTGTCTTCAATTGTGACCACTCGTTCGTTGGGGTCGATTTCCTGCAAACACGCGTTTAACACCGACGTTTTTCCGCTGCCGGTACCGCCGATAATCAAAAATGATTGATGTTCTCTAACCAGTTGCCGCAGACGATCGAGCGCTTGTTCTGTGGCCCAACCTGTTTCTGCAAGAGCTTTGAACGTCCACGGATTTTCGGGGTGCCGGCGAAGTGATACGTGAATGTCACTTTGCGCGAGTGGTGGTAAAATAATATGGAGCCGGAATTTTCGCCAATATCCGTCAGCGAAGGGGCGCTCCAGGTTTGCTTGCACTCGGGCTTCGCTCATCACACGGTGCAAAAAATTGTTCAGGCTTGCAGAGGACAAAAATTTGTCGTCGTGCTGGTGGAGCTTTCCGCTTTTTTCAAACCAAATCGAGCCGAACCCGTTGACTAGAATTTCGGTAATCAGCGGGTCGTTTATTAGAAGCTCAAGCGGCCCGCAACCAAACATTTCTTGCTCGACGCGCATGCGGCATTCATTTGTACAGTCTGAAAATTTCTTCGTGAGAAGTTCAACCGCGCGTTCACGTAAACTCGCCATTTCGCGAACCGAGGGCCGGGTTGTTACATCGATAACTGACTCGGACTGCAATTCTGTCAAGAGCCGGTCATAAGTTGCGCGTGCGGTGGCCATATTTTCGAAGCTCATGTCTGAAGCGCTCCCCTAGCTGTCCCAATTTTTCAGTTGTGGGATTTGAATTTTTTGATTCTCGTCTTGTACGTTGACGATCGAGGGAGTGACGAAGATGAGAAGTTCGGAGCGTTGTTTTCTAAAATCTTCCGAGCCGAACAGGCGCCCAAGAATCGGCAAGTGTGACAGCAGCGGAAGATCGTTGGTATCTTTCGACCACTCGTTGTCGATGAGCCCGCTTAAAATTATTGTTCTTGGTTCGGGTAGGTCAAAATGCGTAGTCATTTGATCGGTCTTAAATGCGGGGATTTGATCCACAGAATTTGAATTGGCGCGATCAAGTTGCGAAATTTCAGTGGTGAGGTCGATGCTGAGCCGGCCTGAATAATCTGCAATCGGTTTAATTTTTAACGAGATGCCGTAGGTTTTGTACGACACTTGCTGATAGTACTGCGTCGCCGCGCGAACGGGGACTTCACCGCCGGCTAAAAAACTAGCTTGTGAACCGCTCCGAGCAAGTAGTGTGGGTGAGGCGAGAATTTGCGCGAGCCCTCGAGTTTCTAGCGCGTGCAACTTTACATCGAGCGTGGGCGTTATCATCTGCGGGAGCAATTGCTGTTGTACCGAATCGGGCCAGTCCACTCCCAATTTTCGTTCGGCGGATTTATTTACCTCGGCAATC
>JAJYHS010000245.1:0-2084 GCA_021784635.1 bacterium | reverse complement strand
GGTTTAAGCGACATGGCCGATTTTTCATAAACGCGTGCAATTCCGAACGGCGCGAGGACTTCGCCCCATAGGTTTTTTAGGTTTTCATCGCTTTGTGCGATAATCGCGTGAGCCATTGGTGACCAAATCAAATTGGGCATGGGCAGATTTCGCGACAGCAGTTGATTGCGAAAGTAATTGAGCGCCCGGGCTTTTACATCGTTATCTATTCGCGCGCGAAAGGTATAAGGGCTGTCGAAATTTGCGGCGATGCGGCTGATCGCAATCCAATCCTGAAGGCGATGGAGCTGCCCGGTGACCGTCACCCTCCCGTCGAGCATTTCTATTTTTAGCCCGAGCATTGTTCGTACCGCGTCTCGAAGCGCCGTAAATAAATTTTGATTTTTTCGGCCGGTCACAAAAATATTGTAGTCGCGTGAACCGATTATAATCTGCGCTTCGCCGGGCGCCCGCCCGGTTGCGACGATTTTGATTTTGTCGTCACGAACCGAGATAAAATGCGATCCTTTTACGCGTACGATTTCATTCGGGGCCGCCGGCAACGCACGACTTTGCCCCACAAGGAGGGTTAGATCGTCGGCATAGGCTTGAGATGCATTCACTGACAGAGCGCATGCGAAGAGTAAGATGAGTATGGTCAACTCTTTTATGGCGCACATGGCCGCCTTTGCCGAGAAAACGGGATTAGCCCCAAGTTTTGTTTTCAACTTCATTTTGACTCCCATGCCGATATTGGCCCGCCGTCCATCGTGAATCGTCGAATGACTGAGTTCGAGCCTTGCAATCAGCGTGCCCCGATTGAAATGGACCGACAAAATCACGCGTTTGGTTTTATTAAACGAATCACTATTTTTACGGCTAAAAACGTATCCGAATTGGTCCGAACGTCGGAAGTAAGTTGGACTTTGGTCGGCATTTTTCATTGAGATCAATGAAGTCGTTACCCAATAATGAGCTCCGTTTATACAATGATAAATGAACGGCAATTTCATGTCGGGTATTCGTCGGGAGGGATCAATTCGATGTCTGCCAAAGCTATAAAATTCATTCCACTGGCGTTACTCGCGACGGTTCTGCTTTTGCCGGCGCAAACAAGCTGGGCATACAGCCGTTACGTCAGGCATCGGCGCTTTGAACAGCGCGCAGGCGTCGGGCAATTGCACCTGTTGACATTCGATCAGGCTGCGGAGTTGGCGCCGCGTGAACGCGTACGTTACGTCCGCCTTTTACGCAGAGCCGTTGTGCAAGCCGAGCGTGAACAAATTGCGTTTCACAGTGAACAGGCGACGGCGATGAACGGCGTGCAGCCCGGTAAAAATGTGTTTGGTGGCGGGCAAAATTTATTTGCCATTCTTTTTATGCCCCATACTTTGCGGGCCAATGCCGCCAGCAATTCGTGCTACGCGGGTAGTGATCTTGCCGGGCGCGGAATTCTTCCGACTGATAAGTGTATATACGCCGTGAACGTAAGTAGTTACCCCACATCCGGTTATCAACAGCCGTTTCAATGCAAAATCGTGCGACGTTGCCATAACGGTGGAGTCGTTTGTAATCCGGTCGTGTTCGGTATTCCAAGCTATAACCAAGCATCGTGTATTCCGATCGACGAGCGACACGTGGCGACCCAGCAGTGCAATCTTCGACGGCAGAAGCTCGCAGCGGAAAACAGAAAAAATTCCGAGACCGCGGTTCATGGTGCGCAAGCAGTCTTTAAGTTGGATCAATGCCGAATTTCGCCCCAGGCTTTCGGGTGTCGCAGTAAGACCGGTGCCATCACTAAAAGTAATTCAGATGGCCCAGTGGCCAGGGGCGTAATTAAAAATTTAATTGCTCACGCGTATTCAAACAACGCTTATGCGGAACTCATAGAGGTTCTTGAATTATATAAAACGAACCACTGGCCTATGCCGCAATTCAATGCCGGCAAAAATGAATTTGCGAAACTTTCATCTTCACTGCACGCCTCTATCTTTACTAATCCAAATCAATTCGCAAATTCATTCAATTCGGTCGTCTCCGGTGTTCAAGAGATTTTTTCAAGCTACGAAGCCCACTGCGATCAGCATCTTTGTCAAACTGTCTGT
>JAJYHS010000217.1:4855-7300 GCA_021784635.1 bacterium | reverse complement strand
TTCCGATCTGTAGGAGCTTGGCGAGTCATCACCATATACAATTGACTCGCGATCGTATTGTACGGGTTTGGCGAAAAATCACCTGGGCCGCGACCGACAAAAATGCGTAAAATTCCGCGATCGAGTTTCGAAATGCGATGCAAATCGCCCGCAATCGCCGCGATTTCAGCGGCGGGCATGGGCAAACGCAAATCGATCATCGCCGCCGAACGTTCGAGACGCTCCAAATGTTCACGCAAAAGATAGAAACCTTTGGCTGTGGAGCGAACGGCTTCAAAAATACCATCCCCTCGATGCACCATGTGTTCATCGATTGGAATTAGCATCATTGCGCGATCGGTTACGATTCCGCCGAAAACCGAAGAATACATGGCGGCGTAAGGGCGATTTTCGTTTAACTGTTCAAGACGGTTCAAAATTTGTTCGCGTGTGAGGTGCGGTGTCACAGTTCACTCGATTGTTGTCACTCGATTGTTGCAACTTAACTATTGTAACGGCGGCGCACATTCTATTCAACTACTTGGCAAACTGTTGTCAAAGTAAACCCGACCGATATAATGAAAAGTAGAAGCGTAAGCTGTACGACTGACTCGTGATTACGAAGGGCTTTGCTACAACATGACAATCAAAAAGATCCGCGAATTTATCCGCTTGCTTTCCAAAAAAGACATGCTGGTCAACCTGCTGCTCGGATTTTCGTCGGGTTTGCCGCTTCTTTTGACATCGCGAACTCTTCAACTGTGGCTTTCGTACAAAGGCGCAAGTAACGTACTCATTGGAACATTAGCGCTCATTGGGCTGCCCTACAGTCTTAAACCGCTGTGGTCGCCCATACTTGATCGTTACAAAATTCTGCCGCTCGGCCGCCGACGTGGTTGGTTACTTTTGACTCAAATCGGTGTCTTTGCGGCAATTTGGCTCATGTCGACCCTCAACCCGGTTCAGCACATCCAATTAATGCTCTTCTACGCCGTACTTCTCGCCTTCATGAGCGCAAGCCAAGACACCGTAATCGATGCTTACCGCCGCGAAATTTTAGCCGACGAAGAACAAGGTCTGGGAGCGTCTTATTACAACATGGGCTATCGAATCGCCATGTGGGTCACCGGGGGGCTCGCCGTCATTCTTGCCGGGCAAATCAGTTGGAACATGGTGTACAAAATCGTTTCGATTGGTATGGCCGTCGGCCTCATCACCACATTTTTTGCCGACGAACCCACTGTTGAACACGTACCAAAAACGCTCAAACAAGCCGTTATTTTACCGTTTCGCGAATTTCTTCAACGCGATCAGTCCGTCATCATCCTGTTATTTATACTTTTTTATCACCTTGGCGATGCGATGGCCGGCAACATGTTTTCGAAATTTTATGTTCAACTGGGGTTCACCCCGACTGAAATCGGCGTTGTCGCCAAATCATTCACGCCATTTTCAGTTACCATAGGCGGATTCTTAAGCGGCGTACTGATTTTGCGCTGGGGCACATTTCGCTCGCTCTTTGCATTTGGAATCTTTCAGGCCATATCGACCGCGCTTTATTCTCTTCTCGATGTGGCGGGGCATAGCATTCCGGTCTTGGCGCTTGTCGTTTTTAGCGAAGATTTCGCGACCGGCATGAACGCGACGGCAATGATCGCGTATTTATCGCTGCTTAGCGACCGCAAATTTACAGCCACGCAATACGCGTTGTTTGTTTCGCTCACCAACATCCCACGTGTTTTGTTTTCTTCAATGGCGGGATATTTTGTCGATCTATTCGGCTTTTTCGGTTTTTTTATTTTTTGCGCGTGTCTTGCATTGCCAGGACTCGTCATCCTCTATTATTTAAATCGCACGGCCCAAAAAACCGCCGCAACTGCGTGAGGCGATCACATGAACGAAAAATTTGTTTGGCAATTTGCAGTTCTCGAAACGCATCTCGATACGTTCGGTCACATGAACCACGCGACTTATTTGCAACTCTTCGAGCAAGCCCGATGGGAGTTTGTCACTGCTCGCGGTTACGGCCTTGAGCGCGTAATGAAAGATCAAATCGGGCCCACTATTCTTGAGCTTAACATCAAATACCGCCGCGAACTGCGTCTGCGCGAGCTCATCACCGTCGAATCTGAGACGCTTGATTATGACGGCAAGATCGGCCACGTCAAACAACGCATGATAAATCAAAAAGGTGAAGAATGCGCCGTGATTCACCTGACAATTGGAATGTTTGACATTAAAAACCGCAAACTCGTGCGCGCCTCGAACGAATGGCTTAAGGCCATGGGCTTAAACGCGACCTGACGAGGGCGTATTTGTGCTATTCACTTTTAGAATTTTTGTAAGAACAATTCGCACATCTTCGCCAAAGGGGGAGCACTTATTCGCTCCATAGGCGCGGTCGCTTAGGCCGTTACCAGTCGCCTCGGCTATTACGTAAACGGCGTGCTGACCGCTCCGGTCGAC
>JAJYHS010000217.1:0-4845 GCA_021784635.1 bacterium | reverse complement strand
ATCGTGCATCGGTTTTACTTGCGACATGAATTGCGCGCGAACACCATCCGGCGTTCTGCCGCGTTCGGCAACATCGCGGGCCATTCGCCGCTCAAATCGTAAATCTTCGGGGGTGTGAATAAAAATTTTAAAGTCGAGTTCACGGCGCAGCTCTTCGGGGACCAGAATTAAAATTCCGTCGAGAATTAAAAACGGTACCGGATGAACGACCAAAACTTCAGAACGCCGTTTGTGCGTCGAAAAATCATAAACCGGCCGGTCGACCGCTTGCCCAGCTTTTAACTTTTGCAAATGCGAAACAAGAAGGGGCCACTCAATCGCGCTGGGATGATCAAAATTCACGCGCCCGCCATCACAATCAAAATTCGCACTTTGATCGCGATAGTAAGAGTCTTGTTCAAGAATTAAAACCGGACCGCGCGTTGCGAGCGCCGAAGAAAGCTCTTTTGCAAAAGTCGATTTGCCCGAACCGCTCCCGCCGGCGACGCCGATAAGAATCACGCGTGAACTGCTCCGCCGCGTGTGGCACCGCCATCAAGCGTACCGTAAATGCGATCGCCCGCATCACCCAAACCAGGAACAATATATCCGTGGGAGTTGAGAAGCGGCTCAATACTCAAGGTGAAAATTTCAACATCCGGATGAACCGCGCGTAACCGGTTAATACCTTTTTTCGCCGATAGAATGCAGGCAAACGTAATCGGACCAACGCGATATTCTTTAAGACGCGAAATCGCCGCAATCGCCGTGTCGCCCGTTGCGAGCATCGGATCAAGAACAGCGACACGCATGCCGGTAATTCCTTTAGGTAAACGAAAATAGTATTCAACGGTATTGTTCACGAACTTGTCGCGATAAATCCCGATATGCCCGACCGCGCAGGAGGGCAAAAGCGTCAGCATGCCGTCGAGCATGGCTTGACCCGCGCGCATGATCGGCACAAGGGCCATTGGCTCGGATATCTTTTTACCCGTTGTCGCTTGAATCGGCGTCACGACCCGCGCACCTTTGGTTTTAAGATCGCGCGTAATTTCATAAGCTAAAATTTGACTGATTTCGCCGATCAACCGCCGAAAATTATCCGGTGTCGTGCGTTTGTCGCGCAAATGCCACAGTTTATCTTGCGCCAGTGGATGGTCGATCACTTTTACTTTCGCCATAATTGCACCCCTTCTTTTACGCCCGAAAATTCATTCAATTAAAAAACAGTACCGTCACTAATAATGTCAAACGGCGGCCTTCCACCACGTTTGTCAAACGCGAGTTTTCGCCCCGCCCACCACGTGCCACCTTCGAGAACTTTAGCCAGCGGCAACTGTTCAGCCGTTAAATCAAGCAATTGCCGCACATGTACCGCAATCTCATCCAACAGCGCGACCGTCAACGCGCGCCATTCCACAATCCCTTTCGAATCAAGATGAAGCGAAAGCCCTCGATAGTCTTCACGCGGTTCGATCAGCCCCGAGTCGATCATCAACCCGCCATTGCGATATTCAGCAAGACCCGTAAGCTCATCTAAATTCACAATTGTAAAACCGGCTTCTTCAAGCGGTGTCAAAAGCGAATATGTCATCCATTGCGATAGTTTGTGAAACGGAACAAGCGAGTCAAAAAGTGACGACCCAAGCCCGCTATGGCGCCATGTATCGCCAAGATTAACCCGACCAAGTTCGGCGTCTTCAACTGTTAAACGGCCGGGCCAAATCGGACCGAAACCATGCAAAACAGCTTTTAGTACTTCGCTTGCTTCGAGCTTTCGATCGGGCGCCACCTTTAAAAAATAATCGAGAAGATATCCGGGGCGGTGATACTCAGCGCCCGCGAAATATTTCGACGCGGGCTCAATCGCTTTGCCAAGGCGGTGCAAGAGCTCCGCACGGCCGGCAGCCCCTAATAGCGGGTTGCTCACTGAAACTTGAAACCCGTTTCGAATATGCTCTTCGGTCATCTGCATAAGCCCTGACGCATCGGCAATCAGTGGATTTTCGCGCGCCGAAGAAAACGTACCTGATGAAAACATATTATAACTCGCAACCGCCAGCCCTTCGGAGCGTGAATATAAATGCCCGTTTTCGGTATATGTCCAATCATCGCCGGCACCGGCGTCAAGAAGAACACTCGTTACAGCCAAATCGATTTTAATTCGCGCCCGTTCGTCCCGCGGCAAAGCCGCAATTTTTTTATCGAGGATTTTTTCGCGATCGACCCCGCCGACGCGAAAATGGTTAAAGCGTGAATGATAAGGAATGTTCAAATCTTCATATTTTTCACGAATCACACGCACGACAAACTTTGCAACTGCTCCCACACGGTCGGAGTGAACAATAAATTCACCTCGCCCGTCGCGATTCATTTGCAGCAATTGTTGAGCCCGATCGCGCACGGCACGCGCCGACAATATATATTCAGCGCCGGTTGTCTCGCCTGCGACGCCAGCAGCCCGGCTCGCTTGCTCAATCATGCAGTTTACGACCTTTCACTTTTTTAAGCGCGCGTTTGGACTTCGCATGCTCGGGGGTAAAATAACCGGCCGCTTTTTTCGCTTCCATTTCAACTCGCGCATCATCGGGAATCAATTCTTCAGGGATCGGTACCCGCTCTAAAATATGAATCCCGCTATTCACGATGGCATCGTATTTCATATCGCTCATCGAAATAAACCGATCGATGCGTTGAATGCCGAGCCAATGAAGAACATCCGGCATGATTTGCTGAAAGCGCATGTCTTGCACGCCCGCAACGCACTCGGTACGGTGAAAATATTCCGCTGCGGTGTCGCCGCCTTTTTGCCTTTTTCGCGCATTGTAAACTAAAAATTTAGTCACTTCGCCAAGCGCGCGGCCTTCTTTTCGAAAGTAAACAATAACACCTGAGCCCCCGGCTTGCGCCGTTTTAATGGCTTCTTCAATTCCGTGAACTAGATAAGGACGACACGTGCAAATATCGGAGCCAAAAACATCCGAACCGTTACACTCGTCGTGAACTCGGCACGTAAGCGGCTTTTTCAAATCGGCGATGTTGGCCACTGGCCCGAAAATATAGACCGTCATACCCCCGATCGGCGGTAGAAAAATTTTGAGATCCGGTCTTGTTACAAGTTCCGGGAACATCCCTCCCGTGTACTGAAAAAGTCCGCGCCGCAATTCCGCTTCGGTGACGCCGAATCGTGCGGCAATACCGGGCAAATACCAAACCGGCTCGATCGCCGCCTTTGTCACAACCACATCCCCGCGTTTGCGTACTATTTTACCATCGGCACGGATGCGCCCTTGTTCAATCGCTTCTGAAATTTCAGGCATGTGAATATGGGCTTTGGTGACCGCAATAGACGGCCGAATGTCGTAACCCTTATTGAAATAGTCACGAAACACGTCGTAAACATTCGCCCCCCAGGGGTCGATCGCCACTATTTTGTCGGCGCGAAACCAAGACGGATGCGGACCAATCGGCTCCACAGGGGCCGTGTTTGTTAAATCCGGCTTGAACAATTGCCGCACGCTCCCTGCACTGGTCGCAAGCGCGCGATAGACCGAATATGACCCGCCGTGGGTACCAATGGCATTTCGTGCCGTGAGGTCGGTTAGCGACGCAACCACCGGGCCGCGCTCGATCGCGGATTTTGCTCCCCAATGAATAGGAATCGATTTCGTAAATATTTGACTTGGATGTGACGTTAAAACGACGTGCATGCTCATTTGCCCCCGTATTGGATTCACGCACTAAGACGACGATCATGCGCGCACCAAGTGGGTTCGTCAAACGGCTAAGCGACGTGGCACTTACCGGCCGGTGATGCCAAACTCGAGGTTCGGGTTTTCTTTAATTAGCCAATTGAGGTCCCACTCCTTCTGCAGGAGCACAACTGGTTGTTCTTTCGTATCGCGATACAATATGACGCCGCCATTGATCGCTTTCGGCCGTTCACCCGTTTTTACATCAATCGGCCAACGCGCCACACTTAATGGCAACCGCTCAAGTTTAACGTCCAGTTTGTATTCGTCGTTCAAACGGTACAATAAGACATCGAATTGCAGCTCGCCGACCACTCCCAAAACCGCATCTTGCTCGCCCACTCGCGGGTCAATAAAAATCTGGACAGTACCTTCTTCGGCGAGTTCACGAACCGCCTTCTGCATTTGTCGGCGTTTGAGCGGATCTTTAATCGAAAGCCGCGCAAAACACTCGGGGCTAAACCGCGGCATTTCGTCGAAGGTCAAACTTTTGCCGTCCGTAATGGTATCGCCAATTTGAAAATTACCCGTGTCGATAATCCCCACAATATCACCGGCAAACGCTTCGTCGACAGTCTCACGATCGCGCGCCATAAACGTATTGGCGTAGGCAAGCCGCAACTCCCGCTCTAAACGCTGATGTTGTACTTTCATGCCACGCTCAAACCGGCCGGAACAGATTCGCAAAAATGCAACCCGGTCTCTGTGGCGGCGATCCATATTGGCTTGAATCTTGAAAACAAAACCAGAAAAATTTTGACTCAAAGGGCTCACTTCGCCCACGTTCGACATTCGCGGCATCGGTTCGGGGGAATATTTCGAATAGAGATCGAGAAATAAATCCACCCCCCAATTGTACTTGGCACTACCGAAAGTCATCGGCGTGATCTTACCTTTTAGAAATTCATCTTGATTCCATTCTGGGAGGGCCCCATCGAGCAGCTCAAGGTCTTCAACAAATTTGTTGTACAGTTCTTCCCCGACTTCGGCCACGATTTTTGGGTCATGAATTCCGTCGACGTCAATAACGCGCGCCTGTTCTTCGCCACGTGTAAATAAATAGAGTTTCTTATCGAGCCGGTGATAAAGTCCGCGAAATCGATCGCCCATACCG
>JAJYHS010000026.1 GCA_021784635.1 bacterium | reverse complement strand
CGTTTATTTTAGTGTAATTGTTGTGATGGTTTTTTCCGCCACAATGGTGTTTTGTTTTTCGCGCCGGGCTTTTGCGCACGAACTCTATCAAGTGCATCGAGATGCCCGCGAAGAAGGTATGGGCGGCGCCTATATTTCAGTCGTAAATGACGCGGAATCGCTGTGGTTCAATCCGGCCGGCATCGCACGCGACACCGGTACATATTGGACTATTGCCACAATACGAGCGGGAGCTTCAGATCCGTCTGAATTACAAGATCTTCAAAATTTGCAAAGCCAAAGTTCGTTTAATTCCACTCTCCAAAAGCTCTACGGTAAACCCATGTGGGCCGACGTTGGTGAAAAATCGCCATACGCCGACGCCGATTCGGCGTTCATTATGCCGGGTCTTGCTTTTTCGTATTTTATGGATGGTGACTCCAGTATTTTGATAGACAATCCGGTAGATCCAACTCTCGATCTCAATTACATCGAAGATAAAGGGTTTGCGCTTGGCACGGGTTTTTCGTTCGGTAATGTTTTACAATTTGGCGTTGCGGGCAAATACATTATGCGCACAGGCGTGAGACAAGCATTCGGCGCGGATACGATCGCCAACATTCTTAACGGCGGATCAACTTCCACAATTTTCAATAGTCTTAACAATACGGGCACTGGTATTTCACTCGACGCAGGGGCAAACCTTATTTTGCCAGGGCAGATGCATCCCGTTTTTTCGTTTGTCTGGAAAAATATCGGCAACACCGATTTCAAACCCGATACGGGGAGTGCAGCCGCCCCGCCAAGCGATCCTGCGGAGTTGGAGGCTGGTGGCGCTCTTCGGTTTGATCTTCCGGGCATGACAATTTTACCTGCGTTTGAGGTTGATTATATGAACGATTCGACAGTGCAGCTTGGTCAAAAACTTCACGCGGGTGTGGAACTTAGTTTACCGCTCATCGCACTTCGAGCGGGTCTCGACCAAGGTTATTTTAGCTACGGTTGCGGGTTTAATCTTGGTATCATTCGCATCGACGCCGCTTCTTGGGGTGAAGAAATGGGCGGGGCGCAAGGCCAAATGGAGAGCCAGCGATATTTGGTTGAGGTCTCACTGAGAATGGGTTTTAGTGGAGCGCATAGCGGATCGGCTGACGATTCCAGCGATTCGGGCAATTGGGAGTCTTATTTTGACACAGGCGGCGATGGACGCTTTGTGAGACGCTAACAGCCAGACACTGACAAAATCTGTTCCTCGAATTTATGATAGGGCCAATGATAAGTTGGCTCGACTCTAACAGTAACGATGCGCGCGCGAAGGTTTCAAACGTAAGCCGTGGGGGTACCTGGCTCGTTGCTGATCTTGAAGCCAAAGAGCTGATACAAAATCAAATTTTAGAAACTACAAATTGTTTACCTGAAACCGCCGTGCTTAGAGCTAACGAGTTTTGGCGGCAAATATTAAAGGTTCATTTTTCCGGTATTGATCTAGTATCGACTCAGTTTTTGTCTGTTTGGCTTCATGAATGGTTAAAAGAAAAAGAAGTGGAGTGGGCAAAAAGCCCCGGCGCGAGTGCGCTACTTTTGAACTACCTTGAAATATTTTTGCCCGTTCTGGCCCGTTCGTCACAAGATACGGTGACCGATTGGCTGAAACAAAATTCTGATGCCATGCTGAGCTGGGGTCACTGGTTTTATCTCAGCGTTGAGGCATGGAGCGTTCTCTCTGAGAAAAATATTTTGTTGGCCAAATGGATTCCGGCATTTTTGGCCGGTCGCGAAGATTTACCGGATCGATTTTGGCCGCACGATGTAGTTTTGGATTTGGGGCCGGCCCTCACGGGAGTTGAAGCTGAACTTTTTGAAAAACTCGCACGTCAAAATAAGGTCACTGTGATTCTCCCAGAATTGTCGGCCCGGTCGAGCTACCCGCAAACGTTTTCAGCTTATGAACTTCTCGGTGCATCCAATGAGAAGGGCAATGCGCTCACGTCGAATGAAAGTCCGCACGTGTCTTACCACAAATTTTCGTCTGAGCTGGCAGAAGTAAAAGCGGCGGTACATTGGTTACGCGAAGCTGCCGATCGCGGAGTGAATTTGAATCAACTTGGTTTATTTTCGCCGGATATTGAACGTTATTGGCCGCTTCTTGAGGCCTACTTTCGTGTCGAAGGTTTGCCGGCGCGAAAATCGGTTGTTGTTTCGGCTGCGTCATTGCCTTTAATTCAAAATTGGCTCTCTCGCCTTCGTGTGGAATCAAAACACATTTCGACCGGCGATCTTGAGACGATTATATTCGGCGCGCGGGAATTCAGTAAAGACTTGGCGTTACCTTATGAAAAGTTCGCCCCGATTTTTCGCAGTATTTATGATGAAGCCGATTTGAATCGCGACACCCGTGTTCGACAGCTCTTTAATCAAAAGTTTCAGCCCGGCGACAAGGTCGGCCGTGACCAGTTTTTTGCTTGGGCCCTTAAGTTTTATAATGACGACATAATAACAGGGCTTGATCGGGTGGCAGCGACTTTTTTGCAAGAATGTCCCGTTCATTTGCGGCTCGAAGTGCGGTCTTGGTTGCGATACGTTGAAAATTTGGTTGCCCGTGTTGAAATAAAGAACTCCTCTGAAAACGTCGGAATCTACTGCGGCAATTTGGATGGGGCAATTCATTTGGAGCTCGATACGGTAGTGCTGTTAGGGCTTGATTCGGACAGCGTGCGGATAAAAAATAAAATCAGTTTTCGAGAAATTGACCAAGATAAAATTGCCAAAGATTTGGGTTTCAATCTCGCTTTGGGTGACCACGATTGGTCGTACTGGATCGAGCGTGTAATGGAGAATACGAAGAACCGCTGCTTCGCGTGTTTTGCCCTCCATGATTTAAAAAGCCGTGTCCAGTCGCCATCATCAATTTGGTCGCGCGCATTTAAGACGGACGATGACGAAGGCTGTGAAACGCCAGGACTCACGCGGTGGGATGAAATTCAAAACAGTAAAGATGAAAACGAGAATGGGCGGGTGGCTCAAGACGGCGGAGGGCTCGCGCCGGACCCATTTGTAATTGAAACGTTGCCGAAAATTTCACCGTCGCAATTAGAAAAGTATTTAGATTGCCCCTTTCAATTCGCTGCTGAAAAAATATTTCATTTAAGCGAACTCCCGGATGTTGATCTTGACGTGGACGCCATGACCACCGGCCGTCTTCTTCACGAGATTTTAAATCTTTTGACCGCTCCGCCAATGCGCTGGGATTGGTCGCAAGATGAGCTATCAAATCTTGTTGATCATGTACGATCTGAGTTTCAAATCGTGATCGCGTGTGAACCACTTTGGCCGGCTACGCGATCACGGCTTGTGCAGACTGCCGGGCGATTTTTAAATTTTGAAAAGAAGTGGCGCGAAACATTTCGTGAAACGAAAACCGTATTGCGCGAAGGTGGGCTTAAAGGGTGTGTCAATTGCGATGACGCGGGGGCCGGCCTGAAGGTTGAAGTCGCAGGCCGTATCGATCGAGTAGATCAGAACGCAAAGGGCCAGTATGTGGTTCTTGACTACAAGACGTCGGGCGGGGATCTGCGCAACCACAACTCATGGTTTGAAAACAATGAACTGCAACTATTGTTTTACAGTTATTGCATAGAAAATGGATTAACTGAGCTACCGCCGGGGCCCGTCGTCGGGGCATTTTATTTCACAATGAATGAAATCAGGCGCGAGAAGGGATTTCGCGATATAAGTTCGTTAAGCGAATCAAGCGGTAGGCTTTTTGACGAAGCTCCTCGTGGCGGGAGTCATTTGACCCGAAATGAGCTCGATGAACTATATAAAAAGCTTCGAGAGAAAATAGGCGAAGCTGTCGGGCAAATGAAGAACGGAAATTTTGTGCCTAACCCACGGGACTTTAAAATATGCGAAGAATGTAATTGGAGGACCCTGTGCCGGGCACCTCATCTGAACTAAATTTGCTTCTCACACAGTCGGAGATTGTCCGCGCGGGAGCAGGTGCCGGTAAAACAACGGCACTGACAAAGCGCGTATTGGACGTGGCGCGCGCTTATCGCAACGAACATAAAAGATTGCCGCGAATTGTAGTGACCACGTTTACGCGAAAAGCGACCGAGGAACTTCGCGAGCGGCTCTTAAAAAATGCAACTGAAGACGGAGATTGGGAACTTGTCGAATATGTTTCGTCTGGCAAGTCGCTCGTCATCTCGACGATTCACGGAGTTCTAACGCGGTTTTTGCGTCAGTATGGACATTTGCTAGGGCTTGACGGGAATTTGCAAATTATGAATCGTGCCTCGGCAAATCGGCGACAACGGAAAATCATCAAAGACATTTTAGCCGGTCACGCCGAATTTCATAGTCTTTTGGATCATCTTACGGTGGGGCAACTCGTCGAAGCATTGTCTGAAAGCGTTGAAGCCACAAGTTTTCATTTAAGCCCTCGCCCGGCGAATTTAAGCGATTTAACTTCTGCTTGCGAGAAGAAGAAAAAAGAACTTTGCGTTGGGCTTGGCCGTGTAACAAGAACCGCAATCGACGAGTGCGAAAGTGAAAATTGGCTAGACGCTCTTAAGATTTTCGCTGAGCTTTCTGAAAAGGAAAACTTAGAAGAAATTATAGAGGTCAAAAAGCCGAGATTCATGTCGAAGAACCCGCCCTTTCAAAAGGAACTAAGTGACGAAATCAGCGAAATTCTAAAAGAAATTAAGGAATTTCTGGGCAGCGAAAATACGCCAGCCGCGCTTTCGCAGTTTGCAGACGCCGCACTGCTTTTTGCAAAACTTCGCGAACTTTTTATCGCGGAGCTTAACCGTGTTGTTTGTGAGACAGGGCAACTTGAAATGCGGGATATCGAGCGGTTTGCAGCTTCGTCGATTGAGACGTCACCAGCTTTGGCGCGAGCATTCGGCTCCGAGTGGGATTATTGGCTCATAGATGAGTTTCAAGATACAAGTCCGCTTCAGGTGCGGCTTCTTCGGGAGTTTATCGGGCAAACTCCCGCGTATTTTGTTGGGGACCCTCAACAAAGCATTTATTTATTTCGCGGCGCCCGTCGCGATGTATTTGAAAAGCAAGAGCGAATTGTGCAAAGAGCGGGCGGGGAATTGTCGTTTTTAGACGTGAACTATCGTTCTAATCCATCACTGCTGCTTTTTTTCAACGATGTTTTTTCACAAATCAGTCCCGCCTTTATGCGAATGAAGCCGAAGTCGGAACCTGTAGAAGCATCACGTATTGCCACATTTTACTCTATTGAAAACGATAGCGACGATCCTTACGCGCCAATTGTTCAACATGTGCAGCACGCCGATTCCGAACCTTTTGATTCATTTTGTGTGTTGGCCAGAAGAAATAGCGAACTTCTTGATATCGCGCGCGCATTTGAGCACTACGGCATCCCAACTTATGTGCATGCGGGAGGGCGCTTCTTTGAAAGCCGCGAAGTTCTCGACTTAATTTCGATTCTGAAATTTTTGTTGAATCCCCACGATCATCTCAATCTCATCCGGGTATTACGTTCGCCGTGGTTTTATGTCCCTGACGCTAAAATAGCCAAAGTCACGATCAAAAAACCAACGCAATATTGGACCGCGTTTCAGGAGCAGCTTTCTGGCGATTTGGTTATTGGAGAATTGGCCCGGTATCGCGAAATGACGTCAACTGTTGGTGTGTTTGAAACACTTCGTACGATTGTGCTTGAAAGACAAATAGTCGATTATTGCGCGGTTCGAGATGCTACGGGTATCAAAGAGGCCAACATTTGGAAGTTTTTATCGGTTTTGCGCGAATCCGAACGGTCACCGGGATTTCAATATTTGCAGTTTATAAATGAACTGTTGCGCGAAGATGTATCGGCCGGTGGCGATGAGGACGCGGACGCGGTTGCTGCTGTTGAACCGAATCATGTGAACTTGATGACGATTCACAAATCAAAAGGTTTAAAATTTCGTCACGTGATATTACCGAACCTTCACCGGCGCCCTCGATTTTCAGAATCACGCGGCCACGAGTCGCCGTTTGTTATGAACGAAAGCTCGGGATTATTTTCAATTGCTTTGAAAGTCGAACGACAAGGCGGCGATTCGAAGAAATTGACCCACAGTATCTTGGCGAAAGAAGTGCTCGAAGAGTTTTCGAACTACGAACGCGAAGAAATGGATCGACTTCTATATGTTGCGATGACTCGCGCCGAAGAGTCGGTGGTTTTTCATTCGGCCGCCCCCGAAGCGGGCAGCTTTGCTGAAAAGCTATCTCAGTTTTTTGAAAAAACAGGAGTGAACGAGCGCCAACAATACGCCTACGAAGTGCGAAAGTCTTGGCCAGAACCTCAAGCTGCGAATCGCCAAACGGAAAATGCGAAGTCCGTTCGGCCGCGGTTTTTGAATGCAATCGCGGCGCCGGATAATTCAATGCGGTGGTCGGTTACTGACCTTGTTGAAAAGCACAGTTCGAGCAATTCGCATTCAAATGAAAATCGACTTTTATCGAGCCAACTTCAGAAGCAACTGGAGCTGCCGGTATGGGGCCAAAAACTTCACTCCTATTTTGAAATTCAAAAATACAAGAGTTTGAGCGGCCACAGCGGATTTAACGGGGATGCACGCGCATATTTTGAAAAATGGTTCGGTGCCGAAGCGGCGAGATTTATTCACGCCGCCGATTTCACATTAAAATTAAAGGAGCCGCCCGTACGAGAGCTCATCGAAAAGGGTTTTGTGGAGTGGGGCTTTCAACTCAAATCGAAAATTGGAATTATCGAAGGGCAAATTGATCTGTGGGGAACGATTGGCGGCATCACCTGGCTTGTCGATTATAAATCAGGGAGTGCCGCTTACGAGCAAAAAGCGTTTTATCAGCTTGATTTATACACGCAGGCTTTGCGAGCGGTCGGCGTCACTGAACCGATCCGTTGCGCGGTCATATACGCGCTTGATGGCAAGGTGGTGATTCGGGCCGCGCGTGCACGCGAAGAAATTGAAGGCGATTTACTTTCTTACCCACGTTTCAAAACTAAATGAAACGGTATCGTTACTTGCTCCGGGTGAGCTCGTATGGTCTTGTTTTTCAACACGGCGAAATTGTTTAACATCGGGATCTGGGTAAAACGCGTCGCCATCATAATCGCGATGAACTCGAGTCAAAAAAATAGTGTCAACATATTGAATGGACTGCCGGTAGATTTCACCGCCGCCGATAATAAATATTTCGTTATGATATTTGGGCGCGAGTTCTTTGCAATAGGCAATTGCCTCTTCAATTGTTGCAACAATATGCACGGGTGAATTGTTGGGTTTTGTCGGGTGGCTTTCATTACCGATTATTTTGGGGCGGTAATTTTTTTGCCGGGTAACGACAACGTTTAAGCGATTCG
>JAJYHS010000175.1 GCA_021784635.1 bacterium | reverse complement strand
GTATACAGGTTGAACTGCCGTTCGGCGCCAGCGGCCTTGCCAAACAAGACATTCATATTGGCATTGCCCTTCGTCATCAATTGCGCACCCAAACTGGAACGCTCACCGTTTGTTGCAGAGAGACCGAAAACGTCCGAACGAATAATCGTAGGAATATTGGCTGTCAACCCGTCGGTTATCCAATCGAAACTGATAACGCCCTTGTTTATGGGCATGGGTACAAACGTCAAGTCGGCGGCCGCGGCCAATTTGCTGTTTAAAGTTTTATATTGTTGAACCATATTATATTGGTTAGATTCAACGGTAACGGACATATTGCCGCCTGGTGACCGAATCAAGCCTGAAAGTTCACTATCAAGTGCCTTTTCTAAATTCTGGCTTTCTGTTTCGAATTTGTTACTTGCCGCCTGAAACTGTGAATCTTGATTAACGATTTCGCGTATTCTTTTGTCGCGGTCATTCGCGCAAGAAGCCGAGTCCACCTTGGCGAGCGCAAGCGCCGGGGCAACCCGATAAATTGCATTGTCCATTTTATATAGCACATCGTTGATCGTGGTTAGTGTTTGCTGAAGCCGTTCGCATTCAACACTCTCTCCACCGTTCTTCTTTAAACAACTCGCAATTTGCGATTTTAGCGCCTGCTTATCGTCCTGATAAGCGGTCTTCATGCTGGTTAGTTCATCGCTCGTTTTTTGAAGCTGATCAACTTCTCCGTCAATTTGGTCGCAGCTTTTCTTTAAAGTATTGATAACACCGTGTCGGGCCTGAACTTCGCGAGCAGCTCTTGCAAGTTCGCGCGACGCTTGGTTGAGGGCATCTTCATGGCGTTGCAAAATATCGAGAGGCGTGGTGTATGCCCTGCACGTTTCAGCATCGAATTGATCTTGCACACCGCGAATTTTTATCTGCCCGATTGTGGGTGGCAAAACATAGACGGTATGACAATCGCGGCTAAAATAATATCCGTTTGAATTATTTGGATCTTGAATTTGAGTTTTTATATATCGGCAATTGGGCGTGAATTCTACCGCTTGGCCGAATGCCAACCCCGAAATAAGTGTCAAAAGTACAAATAAAAATAACGTTCGCATCTTACTCTAACTCAACTTTTACGCGTTTGGTTACATTGAATTGTTTCAGGTTACCGTCTGGCTGAGACAAACTTTTAATAAGCGCATTTACGTTTTCGAGAGTCATCTGCACCGGATTATAGTTTTGATTAATCATGGCCGACGCAATGGATTGTATATCGTCGGCAGTCCGTATCTGCGCGACGAGGTGAGCTTTTGCAATCGAAATCCCAAGAAGAACCGGAATCACGACGCTTCGATTACTGTAAGAAGTTGCGTAGCCAGAAGTCTTGTCTGTCCGCATGTTCGAATCAAGTTGTAGTAGCGTATTGTCAGCTAATCTAATTTGTGCCGGAGTGATTGAAGTCCACTGCCTGAGTTCCGCGTATTGACCGCCGTGAAGAGTGAGATCCAATTGGACTTTCTTTTGTGCTATATCGCACAGCAGTGGCAGGTGCTCAACGTCGAGGCGCACCCCTTTTGCACTAGCTAAGCTATATTCAACAATGGGTTGATTCAACAGTGCTCTTAAGTGCTGTTCGGCTATGCTCATCGATTCAGCTCCAGAACGCACGGTATCCGAAGAATTATCCCAAACAAATTTCACACTTATGGGATTTATTACCACTATTGTTTTATTCTTTAACTTCGGGACGCTATATCCGTCTTGCGCGAGTTGCTGACTGATTTCAGCTTCGACGGTACTTAAATTATAATTCGCAACGTGAAAGTAAACGGGCTGCGGATTTACAATATATTGAAATTTGTGAAGAGGCGCCGACTCATCTATAAGTTTATCGAGCGCTCCACAATTCCACTGTTTATATTCGCTTTGGCTGATCACAAACTGCGGATTAATAACAGCTGGTAGCTTGAGCTCGTAGTCACCCGATCTCGTATCAACTGTATAGGTCAACCCCTTCTTACCGCCGTCGATGCTGACGACTCCCGTAACTTGATTTGCTCTTACTTTTAAAGACAAGCCGATAATAGTTGTCGCTAAAATCGAATTTAAGGTTTGCATTTTCATTTAAGGCCTCCACGTTTGATTGCAAGGCTTTTGTAGCCGCGTAAATTTTCAAAAGATTTAATTGATGTGTCCCGAAGAATTTTCGGCCTGAAGGTCGTAGTGTCGTACCAAACAAGGTTATGGAATTGTTTGACCTCGCCGGAACTAGACAGCGCATATGATGCCAAGAATTTATCGACCTTTGCCCAGTCAATATGTTGGGTGTTTACGGTGTAATAGTGATTGTGACAAAAAATCGGCCCGATCCCAAATGAATGATGGCAGGTGCGATCGTTCAACGTCTGTTGTGTGTTGTACTTGGCACCGTCTACCGCGAGATCAACCTCATTGCTTATGCTAGATAACATTCCATCCAAAACATAGTGCTCCATTGTCGAGAGGTATTCATGTTCAAAATTAGGGTCTGCTTTAAAAAGCCCCGGATTTAAATTGATGGTGATCGGATCAGATTTCTTGAAAGCGGCTTGTAGTTCAGCGACGTCGATGTGCCCATTATATTCTTTAAGAATAGCAGCCAACTTTTTTTGCAGATGAGATGAGTTGTAAGTTACACTGAGTAGCGCGTCGGTTTGAAGCGGATAAAAATAGGTATAGGTTGCCGCAAAGTCGCCCATTGGGTCTTGCGCCAATCTTGTTTCACCATTTAATAGCGCACAGGTACCTGAGCGATTGAGTTCCAATTCAAAAGCCAATGACTGCCCCATGATGATCGGATCGTCGTGCCCACCGTAGTTTTCTAACTCGGGCGGGATTGGAAAGCGATCTGACGATATGAGGTCATTCGGCAATTGGAGCCCGAAAAATTTTTGACTTACGATACTTGTTTTTGTCGCGTCCACCAGGTCTGTAATATTAACCATCGAACCGTAGCCCGCGACACCGTCTTCGGTACCGGTTAAAACGCCGATGAGTATCGGCAATTGTTTAACTGTTTTATGGCTGCCGACATTGGCATCTCGGTACGCTTGAACCAAGTTCGACCATTGCAGCGAGATTTGTCCGGTTATTCTCGAGTACGCGTCATTCGAACCGTAATTAACGATGTCGGTTAACTGATTATTGTATTCGCGATTAATGGCTGCCGGGTTTTGGTGACGATCCCGAAGTTCCCGCTCATACCACCGTTGAAGATATTTAAGACCGGCGTCCATAGCCTCGCAGTCGCCGCGTTGCTCAGGAAACATGAAGTTCGGCGCGTTCATTACCATTGAACCGACAAGCGGTGGCTTTACATAAATTGTGGTGCAGTCTTCGTTTGTTAAATAACCGGCATCAATGTCGCGGTATTTTTTTGAATCCGGTCGGTTGACCTGACATGGCTTCTTTAGACTCGGCCCATAATACGGCAAAGCCTGTACAGATTGAGCAAAACTCCACGTTGCAATTCCTAGAACAAACAGTTGCAACCAAGATTTCATTACAAGCCTCCTTACGATTCGACATGTGACGAAAGCAACCCTTATGCCATTCGTATACCGTGAGGAAATCATCCCAGTAGCCCTATTTTCGATTTAAGGTTTGGCTGTCCCAGTTTTCGGACCAAGAATTGGGAATTTGAGAATTGGAAAATAGATTTTGGAATTGGGATTCTAGTTCCGAAACTGACTACGCTATCAAAACCCCCGGGGGCAGTATTGGTGGCAAAACATAGAATTTGCTCAAATTCAATTCGATTTAAACTGGATTACCGGGAACTATCAAAAAGATGAAATCCACTAGGTGAATACTTCAAAAAAAATATTGTCCTGTGCGTATGACCGCCTTTACCAAACGGATAGCAATCCCAACTATGCTCAAAACTTTCATGGCGGAGCCAACGCATGGGCATGCATTTGCGCTGCTAGCTGGCAACCAATTCGCTCTCAGATCCATTAACAGTCATTTTGTCCAGTAATTCGGACCAAAGTCCAAAACCTAATACTACCTTGGTGCCAAATTTGCCTCTGGTACTACTGCCGTCACTCCGGTGGCACATGGGGATAGTGGGGACAAAACAAAGCGCTATTAATAAGTTAAATTTGTTGGCCCCGAATTCTTTGTAATGCAGATTCCCAGTTCAGATCCAGAAATCGGCACCACAATTCTTTTTGCACCTCAGTAATTGAAAAGAAAAAGTCAGAAAAATTGACGAGTCAGCGCTTGAAGCTCACTCCTCAAATACGATTAAAGATTTAAATCTAAACCCGCCATCACTGTCAGTAGCGTAGCTAAAATATTTGTATAGGTTTGGTTCAACTCATTCTTCAACTTTAACCAATCTTGAACTTTTTAAAAATATTTTTCGTAACCGCTGATCCTATAATTGATGTCACTTTGAATTGCATGGTCAGTGACGTTGAGCCTGGCACGTGCAGCTAGTATCGCGATTATTTCTTTCGCGTCCGCCCGCGCAAGGAGCTATTTTTTGAATTGCGCCTGAAATTTATCCTATTTATGCGGATCGTGGCCAGCAATTCATTGCGTATCACTTGGTGAACTCCCGGCTAAAACAGTTTGACTCAGCCTTGCGGTTACTTAACAGTTTCAAGGGGGCTACCGCGCCGTTTAGCAACTCGTTAAAAAGTCACGTCGCGCAGTAAAAGGGGGATTCATGAAAGGTTTTTTGGTTATTTTGACTCTGTTGTTTACTCAGATTGCCCTAGCTGAACCACACGGAGTGTTTTTAACGCGACAAAAAAGAGATGCGCTTCAACTTTTTAGCAGCATGCAGGCCCCAACCAACGTGCAAACTTTTGCCGGCACACAACTTCTATATTATGGCGGACCGGTTGTTCACTCCGCAAACGTGATCGTTGTGAATTGGACTTCGGCGGTCGCAGCGCAAACACAGAAAAATATTGGTCCATTTTTTAATGCGCTCGTAAATAGCAATTACATCGATTGGCTCAAAATTTATGACACAAATATTAAAGCAGTCGATGGCCGTGCCGGGACCAATCAAACAATAACACGTGGTAAATTCGTAGGTACCTACACAATTACTCCGAATAATAAAAACACGAACCTTACGGATGCTGACATACAGACTGAATTGCAAGCGCAAATAGCGGCAGGAAATTTGCCAAAGCCCAACAATAACACCATCTATATGACGTACTTCCCCGCTGGATATTCCATTTCAATTGCCGGAGGCCAGTCGTGTGTCGACTTCTGCGCGTACCACGATGGTTTTAAAAGCACCAAATATGGCAACATCTTTTATGGCGTTATGCCTTCGCTCACCGGCAGCTGTTCGTTTGGGTGCGGGAGCGGTTTCTCAGCGCTAACTTTCGATTCATCTCACGAACTTTTAGAAGCCATCACCGATCCGTTCCCCACACCCGGAAGTAATCCGGCCTACCCACAAGCTTGGAATACCAGCAATGGTTACGAGATCGCCGATCTTTGCGAAAACAACAGCCCTACGACACTGAACACAAAGTCAGGCCGCTCTTATGCCGTGACGACATTGTTTGATGATCGAACCAATGCCTGTTCAACAGGGCCTTATCAGTCAAGTAAGTAACAGCCGTTGAACTAGAATCCGGCCGTCGCCACCTTGCCCCTTTTTGGTCATTTACATATTATTTTGCCGAAAGTGGCCTCGAAAAACGTCTGCGCCGACAAGGCCCATTTCATATTTTCACACCGGCTTTTTTCGTGTGATCCACTATGGTATAACTGCTGCGACAAGGCGGGATCTGATGAAGTTATGGCTTGGTAGCACACTCTTGTTATTTTGTTTTTGTTTGAACGCGCACGCGCGCATTTCGCGCTTAAAGCCCAATCAAATGCGAATTGACGTGGGCGGTGGCGCGATCGAGAATTACTCAAATATTCCATTGGTTTCAGTCACAATCTGCCAGCCTGGTACCGATAATTGCCAAACTGTAAATCGCATTGAACTTGATACGGGGAGCGTCGGTTTGCGACTGTTCTCTTCGCTAACAAAGAAGCTGAATTTGCCAGCCATAAAAGGACCCGCGAACCAAAATATATTTGAGTGCACTTCTTATGGCGGGGGCGATTCTTATTGGGGGCCGATTCGCCGAGCTGACGTGAAGCTCGGGCAAGAAGTCGCCAGCAACGTAAGAATTCAAACATGGCAAAATGTGCCAAACGGAGTTTCATGTCCGATCATGGCGGCACAACCCGAAGCCGGTCAAATTAACGGCATACTTGGCGTTAGTTTTGCGCACGACGATTGCGCCGACGTTGGCACCGATAAAAATTGCGGAGAAAACGCTGCCTTTCACTACTATAAATGCATTGGCTCTCGGTGTTCGCCGTTGAACAACGCAACCTCACTCGCAGTGAGCAATCCCGTACTTTGTCTGCCTCATGACAATAACGGTTACGTAATTGATTTCCCGGCCGTGCCGGCCCCGCGAAATAGCATCGTTGGAACAATTGCATTTGGTTTAAACTCGCGAAAGGATAACGAACTTGGACCCGCTGCCGCTCATGAGTTGCCCGTACCCGCGAACGGATGGTTTCATTTGAAGTATCACGGCCAAATTTACCCATCGCGGTTCGATACGGGTGCTGACACTTACGACTTTCCGGCGAAATTTGGCCTACCAATGTGCGATTATTTATGTCCCGACCAACCGACAACGATTCATCTGAGCGTTTTAACCGGCGACAAAATCAACCCTTTTAATATTGAAATCACCAGCCCGGAAGAAATTTTGAACGACAGTAATGTACAAGTCGTCCCTGATATGGCGAATTTGCTTCTTGGCAGCCCATTTTTAATGGGTATGCCATTTTTCTACGGCAAGAGAGTCTTCTTCGGCCTCGACCGCGGCGCAAATTCACCAGGATTTGTTGCGTTTTAGGCTTTCAACCGTGTTGGCGTATAGTTTTCGATATTTTGACTCCATCAGGCGGCACACTTTGGAATGGCACGGGCGAGACAATCAACTAGATTTTTCTGCCAAATTCAATCTGACCAAATTCGATTAAAGAAAAGCCGTATCCCGTCGAGAAGTCATTTAGATGACTGCGACATATGTCGCGTCAAAAGGATGACAGATGAAATTCTATTTCAAACAAATCTGCATGCTGGCGTTAGCTGTTTTAGCGTTAAGTTTTATTTCTAGCCCTTCAGAGACGCAACAAGTTTGGACGCAAACGTTTACCACCAAAAAATATTCAGGCCATTTCGCTCTCGGCTTTTTACGTAATGTTCAAAATGCGCGATTCATGGCGCAGTCGCAAAAGCAATCGTTTCTCATGGCAACCACGCCTATACCCGGCAACTACAGCATGCGCAATCAAGCCGGTCCAGTTGAGAACCAAGGCCAATGTGGCAGCTGTTGGGATTTTTC
>JAJYHS010000122.1:3191-7456 GCA_021784635.1 bacterium | reverse complement strand
AGTTAGGCCCCCTGCGAGATTAAGAAAGCAACTGCGATGCCAGCATATGTATCAACGCGAGACGAACTTCTAGTTTCTGTTCGACATATTTTCATAGAACAAAAAGGGGCACGTCGAAATTACGAACGAAAAAATTTACGTTTTTTGCCTACGGAATAGCCATCACTTACAATTTTCGGCACAACCGCATTTTAAATGGTATAGAAATCGAATTATCATTTTGTACCTCAATTTTAACGGCCCCGGAGCCGGACCCAGTATTGCATCGAGAAAACGAACGGGAAGGCAAACAGAAAGGCAAACGTGAAAATTTCTAGCAGTAAACTTCTGTTCGTCATATTCATTTCAATTTTTATTTCGCCTTCGGCTTTTGCGGATTATTTGCAGGCGTACTGCCCTGCGGTTTTAACAGGCGGCATGATGTTCAGTCCGGGTAAATTGACTCCCGAAGAATATAGACAATTGTTATTGCGGGGCTTTCGGGCTCTCGCAGAAGATGGCAATACAATTGATTTGAAACTGTTTCGGGTCAGTAGAAAAAGCAATCCAGCAAAGTACGACCATTTAAATAAAGTCTTAGTGCAAGCGTTAAAAATTCCTTTAACTTTAAATGACTTTTATAATCTGTTGCCGCTTTCGTCGATGACGATACCAAATATCTATAGAAGTCTCGAGCTGGGTGAGCCAATACCGACACCACGATTTATAGCGCGAGACGCAAGGCAAGTTGAAAAACAACAAAAAACAGCCGAAAGGCAGCGTAGGCATTTGGCAAAGCTTGATAGCCGTCTGAAAAAAGCTGAAATGCGTTTGAAAAAAATTGCAGACCGAGGGTTGAAATATCGCACTGATGGCTTATCGCGATCCGAGAAATTTTCTCCTTTGCCAGAGGCCAAATCGATTCGCATGCAAAACAAGACACCAGTCGATCAGCCGCCGTCAAAAGTCGTAACTGTGCAGCGGCCAATTGCCGTACCAATCAAACAAAACGCGATTCGTTTCGCCGATAAGAAGTCGGCAAAAAGTGAAACAAATGAAATTGCGAAAGTTAAAGAAGAGACGCAAAAAGAGGCGCAAGTTATGACTCTTTTGAGAGCATTAAATAAACAAGGCATAAAGCCAAATATAATTAATTTAGCAACGTTGCCGAGCGGCAATAAGGTAATTGATGCCGTGCAGTTAGAATTTCATTCAAGCCTTTATGACGCTGTCGTTGCGGCCGGTCTTGACCCGAGCGAAGTTTTTGAAAGGGAGGCCAACACACAAGTTCTAACTGTCGGGACGTTACTGCTTCGTATTCAAGCGATCAACCAATCCGATCGTACGCCCGAAAATGCAAAACAATTAGGTGAGCTAATAAGTATGGAATTTCCGCAAAACCTAATGGCATGGGCGAGCTGGACTGTAAATCATATTTTACTCGAGCCAAATTTGACCCCTAATGAACTGTACGGGTTATATTTAAAATCCATGAATGGCGCGACCCCGCGCGGAGACAAAATGCAAATGATGTCTCAAGAGGTATTTGACCTTATTCTGCGGTCATTGTCGCGGAATCAATCATTGTATTCATATATTCGCACAGCGAAAAAGCAGTAAAATTAAAAGTTCGCCTGAAGCATAAACGCTCATATGGATTGCATTTGAGCGCATCAATTTGAGACATCCATCGCGCCAAAGCATTCATAAAATGTGTTAAAGATGCCGATATATTATGTATGAAAATGCGGTACGTTTTCTTATTTATGCTTTCGCTTTTAGCCGCGGGGTGCGGAAAAGTCTGGGTATCTTTGTCTGTCAAGTCGAGCACACCAACCTCGGGCCCAACAACCTACAAACTTGTTTTTACAACCGAACCTTCATCAAGCATTTCGGCCGGTGCAGCATTGCCGACAGGTGGGGTAATTGAAGTCGAAGACAACAATGGCCATCTCGTATCAACCGGCGCACTCTCGACGGCCACGATCACTTTGTCGGACTCAACCGGCAACGGTGGGATTGCCGGTGTTACAACTGTTACAGCTTCAGGTGGTATTGCGACGATTCCAAACAATACGCTAAAATTTGAAAAGAGTGGTTCCACAAGTTTAAACGCCTCAGCGACAGTCACGGGATATGGTACGCTCAGTACAAACAGCAGCGCCATCAATATCGCAACGCCCACATTTTCAACGGTAAGTGATTTTTCAAGGCCCGATGACCCGAACGGAGAGGTGAATGGTACTGGTACAGCTGCAAGACTTTGGGAGCCTCGCGGTCTCGTTTCTGATGGCACGAACGTGTATGTAATGGAAGGTACGCCAAACTGTACGATGCGCGAATACAATATCTCAACCGGTGCGGTCACGACTTTAGCTGGCACGCTCTATAGCTGCGGCTATGCGGATGGCCTTGCCGGCGCAAATACTCTAGAGCCGGCGGGGGAACTTGCCACTGACGGCACCTATGTCTATTTTGCGAATGGTTGTGGCATTCGACGGGTGACGATTGCTAGTGGCGCGGTAACAACAATTGCCGGGAATGCAACCGCCTGCGGATACTCGGACAACACGACGGGCACGAGCGCGCGCTTTGGTAACATTGGCGGCATTTATCTAAACGGCACGACGCTTTATGTGGGTGACAACGGCAACTGTTATATACGTGCGGTTGATTTGTCGGCGTCGCCCTACGCAGTAACTACTGTCGCTGGCAACGGCACGTGTGGCGATGTCGACAATTCTTCGCCGACATCAGCCGAAGTTGAAAGTATGGATTCTTTTTCTGGCGACTCAACCAATCTCTATTTTACCGATACGACAAACAAGGTCGTTCGGCAAATGGCCTGGGCGGGCGGGGCCATAACAACTGATGCTTCCGGATTTTGCGGCCAGGTGCCAGCCTACCTGACTGTTTCTGGTACGACGATGTATGTTTCGTGTCAGTCTATAATTGACGCGGCAACAATTGGCACTTGGTCATGGTCTTCAGTCGCGGGGCAAAGCTGGGACGGTGGCGAAGTCGACGGGGCAACCGGGACGTCACTAATGGGCACAGGTATTGATGGATACGGTAACTTTCTCTCAGCATATGGCACGAACATTTATTTCAGTGACACGATGAATGGCGGCCTTCGTGTTCTCAATGGCACAACCGACACAGTTACGACCTTAGCGGGTACTCCAAATTCAGGTACAAATTGGGTTCAAAACACAACCGCGCTAAACACGCATTTTGAGACTTTGCAAGATTTTGTCAGTGACGGAACGAGCCTCTACGGTTTTGATTTTGGCACTAATTTAATACCAGTGATTTCATTGGCAACGGGGGCATCGGGCTCGCCAGTTGGCTACTCGTCATGGGGTTTTAGTTCGGGCTTCAACCAAGTTCTTGCGTATATGAATGGCGAAATCTATTACGCCGACCCGTGCAAAATTTGGGAAGTCAACCCGAGCGCTGATACACGCACGGCGCTTGCCGGTACCGGAACGTGCGGCGAAGTTGAGGGTAGTTTTGCAACGGCTGAGTTTAAAGGCATCGGGGCCATTGCGACCGACCAGAAGAACATTTTCATTTTTGATAACCACGCGATTAAAAAACTCGATATGTCCACTGATACCGTAAGTGTCTTGTCGGGTACGGCTGGGACGAATGGTTGCGCCACCGGTAGTGCGAGCGCATCGCTGTACGATAATAGCGTGACGGACATGACCTATTTAAACGGCAACCTCTATTTTACCGAATCATGCAATAATTCGGTTGTTGCGGTCAATACAACGACGGGAGCATCAAGCATTGTAGCGGGTAACGGCACAGAGGGTTATGTTAATAGTACTCTTTTGTCGTCTGAGTTTTGCATCTCAGGGAGCGGCTGCGGTGGATTGCCGATCACAAATGATGGCAAAAACTTATATGTTGACGATCCTGATAACGGAGCCGTTCGAGAAATTAATTTAGTCGGCAATGCGGTGACAACTCTTTTTGGTTCGCCTAATCAGCGTTGGCAGGTTGACGGCGCGCTTTCGGGTGCGAGTGAAAGCCCACCGCATCCGGGGGTACCATTTCGAAACATCTACTATGGATATGGCAAACTCTATATCGGTCATGCACGCGGGATTCGAGTTGTGCAATAGTTGATTGGAGGCCAATTGGCTGCAATTAAATAGGCGGTAATTGAATTGGGCGTTAATTGAAAAATACTGTCAAGTCTGACACCTATGTTTAACGGTTAAACGACATTTGATTGCTGACCATGGATGTATTGATTGCGCTGAGAACGGGATTTG
>JAJYHS010000122.1:2678-3181 GCA_021784635.1 bacterium | reverse complement strand
TAGAAGTATGAATGGCGACCCTTTTTGTCGCTGGCTCAAAATGAGTCAGTGAGTCTGTGGATAGATAGTATTTAGGAGCGTTATGGGGGCACATGAAGAAGCAAATTTTAACGAATTTAACAATTTGTATCGGAGTTTTGGCGCTCGTTACAGTGTTCAATAACTGTAGCGCCGGGTTTACTGCCTCAAATTTTGGCAATAGTTCGGCACAGAGTGCAAGCACCTCGTCGGGAGGACCCACAAATACCGGGGGCCCAGTGAACACAACGCCACCGAGTCAGTATGCTGCAAATACGTACACAGGTTGGCCGCTTCAATTTATCGGCATTGATATTTCATCAGCGTATCCAAATATCCAATACTACAACCGCTTTACGGTTCGTGGTGGTTTGTATCCGTACACATTTAAACTTTTAAAAGCTCCCGCGGGTATGCAGATTCAAACTCGAACAGGCGAGATCAAATGGACGCCGACCCAAAACGACACTTCTGCAAACGTCGAA
>JAJYHS010000122.1:0-2668 GCA_021784635.1 bacterium | reverse complement strand
GCCGGTAATACGCTTACCCACGCCTATACTATTAATGTGACAACGAATGGATTTTATTTTGTTAATTCCGCAAGTGGCAATGACTCAAATCCGGGGACACTTGCACAACCCTTTCAAACGCTAAATGGCGTGATGGCTAAAAATTTGCCAGGTTCAACTATTTTATATGTGCAAGCCGGTACCTACCCGCTGAGTGGGTCAATTCAAATGAGCAATATGCCCGGAATTATCATGGCCTATCCCGGTACAAGGCCCGTTATCGACTGTCAAAACCTCGGCAACTGTTTTCATTTAGATGGAACGGTGAAAAACCCCGTTCTATTTCAAGGCTTTGAAATGGAAAACTGTTCATTTAAGTTCTTTTCGCTAGACGGCTACAAATACAGTGCAACCTGGCGAAACAACATCATGCACAACATAAATGTAACAAATCCCAATAACGCTTATGAGAATCCGGCTTTTATTTTCACTTGGGATTATACGAACTCTCCGACGCCCGTTTACCAAAATCTGATTGTGCAAAATAATCAATTCTACAACATGCAAAACTATCAAAGCGACATCCATATTGCCGCCTTTACTTGGTATGACGTTAGCCATTCAGTTGTCGAAGACAACGTGATTCACGACATCAATCGGGGCGCCTGTTTCGACGACAAAGATGACGGTTGGTACAACACCTTTCGCAACAATATTTGTTATAACTCAAACCCGTATGGGTTTGATTTCGCGAGTCAATATACAGAGGGGCAAGAAGAGATAAATAACAATTTGTTTATCGGCAATGCGAACGATACGGACGCAATCCAAGTAGGGATGCAGCCCGGGTACATTCAGGATGTCTATATTCACAATAATACGATCATAAATGGAACGATTGATTTTGGTTATCCGTTCTCATTAGCCAATACGCAAAAATTCGTGATTAAAAATAATATTTTTTATATCGATGGCACCGTTAATGTTTCATCGCTGCCGTTCTATCATGGCGATCCGTCGGTTATTGGCCAAGACGGTGTTGCGGCCAACAATAACATCTACTGGAGTTCAAATTCGGCCCAGCCGATGATCGCGTGGGGGTGGACGGGCTCTCAACTTGAATTTTCTGGGTGGCAAAAGCTCGGCTACGATATCAACAGCTCATTTGGCGTTAAGCCCACTCTTTCAACAGACGGGACATACTCGCTGTCACCAAGCAATCCCGACTATGGAGTTTATGGTAAAGACTTTTCGCCCGGAGGTTGGCAATGAAGAGTGCGCAAACGAATACACAGTATTTATCCGAAGCGGGTTGGAGTGACGGGTTGATATCGGTTACCGCAAATTTAAGTGAATTTACGTCGGGTTAAAAAGTTTGACATGTAAATAAAGGGTAAAAATAATGAGGCGAATATCATTTCAAATTGCAGTCTTGCTCGGTGCAATAGCCCTAGCTACATTATTCAACAATTGCGGAGGAGGCTTCGATGCAAATCCTGGCGCGGTCACAAGCGCATCAAATGCAGCGTCCGGCACGTTATCGAATGCACCATCAATCCCGACGTCGAGTGTAATATCAAATAAGTCGGTAACAGTTTTGACCGATCTTGTGGTTTCATCGAATACGATACCAAATTTACCATGATGGTCGATTGGCGGCAAAATTCTTTCAGCGCAACCAACTGCACCGCCGCCCGTAAGCGGTGATGCGCCTTACGCACTTGTGGCGACTTATCCTTCTAGCGGACCGACCGGTATGGGCGGCCCATGGGCGAATTTCAGTGTCGCCGCATTAAATACTGAAAGTATTTACATCGACTTCTGGGCTAAAATGCCCGACGCGAAAGAGGGCTTTAAATTCTGTAAGATTTTTGGTCAAAAGAACAGCCCTGTCGGTTATGCCGATGCAACCTTTCAAACTGATTACACGGACGTCGCTCAGGGCGGTTTTGTAATGGTCGGGTTTGGCGATGGAACGAATACAATAAACGATGGAGAAAATATAATAAGTTTAGATGATGGGCCAAATATGAATATAGGACGCGCGACGGGCACTGCGACGGTTCTTACACCACAGATGAGTTATTTTATGCCGTCCGATTGGGGTACTAGTTGGCATCACTTTCGTATTCATGTCAGGTTCAATAGCGGTACGTCTTCTGCCAATGAGATTTCAAACGGTGAGATCTATTTTGAGATTGATGGCAAAGTTTATGTGAAGGCGACGGGGCTCTATAATCGTAATCCGCAAAATGGCCCAATCGATTACATTGGGCTTTTCGGTTGGGCGCAAAATGACCCGCAACCGTTTGATATTTGGTACGACAACGTTGTCATTTCAACGGGCGGGTTTGCCTCCGGGCCCGAACTCTAACCGCTGGCCAAAAAATGCAACTGCAGCCCAATCTTTTTTTGCTAAACTTTGTGAGGTTTCAATAATTTTCGCTAGTCTAGTTTTTTCAAGTTGATCGACAACCTGTTGACTGCAAAGTCCGACATTACATTATTGTAAGCATGGCCAGGTTGGCATATATTTTTTTGATTTATATTGCGGCTCTGTCAATTCCACATAAAGCCTTCGCGTGGTGTGATAATTGCGGCGCAAACGGTTGCTGTAGATGCCCAACGGGGCAGGCGCAATGTCTAGGGTCATATTCATCGTGTGAAGAAGCTTGCGGTCTGACGACTC
>JAJYHS010000057.1 GCA_021784635.1 bacterium | reverse complement strand
ATTTCAAAAGATGGGCAGAAGTTTTTGCTTCTCCGAGATCGTTAATCGCGACGATGTCGAGTTTTTCAAATCCCGCTCGAAAAAGTATGCGGCCAATGCGGCCGAATCCGTTAATTGCCACTTTGAGTTTTGCCACTGATAGCTCCTTTCAGTCGCCATTAAATGACTTTTTGAAATCGCGCCAACAATACATCAATTTAACTTAGCAAACAACCGGTGCGCGTTTTCATTTGTCGCGCGCGCGAGATCGTCAATCGTCACGGTTTTTAATTCGGCCACTACTTGCGCTGTATGTACGAGAAATGCTGGTTCATTTTTCTTACCCCGATGCGGCACAGGAGCTAAAAATGGAGCATCTGTTTCAAGGTGTAAACGATCTAAGGGGATCGACTTCACGACGGTGCGCAAGGCATCGGCATTTTTAAACGTCACGACACCACTGATCGAAATGTTATAACCGTGCGCCAGACCTTGGTCCGCCAGCCACTGCGATCCTGTAAAACAGTGGAGCAGGCCGCGCACACGACCGTCGAACTCCTTTATAATTTCAACCGTATCGGTTTCGGCGTCGCGGGTGTGAATTTCGACCGGCAAACCGAATTCAGCGGCGAGCGCCATTTGTTTTCGAAACACGGTCTTTTGTACATCGTGCTCCGAATGTGAGTAATAATAATCAAGACCGATTTCACCCACCCCCACAATCCGGTCGTCGCGCAAATGTTGGCGCATATACACTTCATCTTGTTCCGTCCAGTCTTTGGCTTCGTGTGGATGAACGCCGAGGGTACCAAAGACCCACGGTTTAAGGCGCTCGGCCATATCGACAACTCGGGGATGGTCGTCGCGGCCTGTGCCGATTGTTATCATGCGCTCAATTCCGGCTTCGCGCGCCGCCGCCAAAACGGATTGCTCATCACGCTCCAGCATGTTGATGTGAGTGTGAACGTCGATCCACATTGCTTTGTTAACTCCCGGCGTTTTGATAAACCAAATTCTCAAGGGTTAAATTGACATCACAGTTTGATTGCAAATCGCGCTCCGCTTGCAGAATCGCGCGGCTTGCAAGCCCCAGCTTTTCAAAAGGGTACGCGCTCAAAACCTGCAACTGTTCGAGCAAATCGGAATTTAGCGACTCATTTTGCGTCGCCGCCGGCGCCTTCGTAACCCCAGCGGCCGATTTCAAAACCCAACTGTCGCGAATAAATTCCAGCCAAAGTTTAATATACAATAACGCCGTTTCGCGGTCGCCCGCCTGTTCACGAAGTTGCGCAACGGCATCAACACGCCCTGAACCCAACATTTCAACCAAGACCTGAACGGCGCGGGTACGTATTTCGACATCTACGTCTTCGCCGCCAATAGCCGAGCGCTCCTCTCGAGTGAGCGAACCGAATCGCACAATCTGACTGCGGGAGCGAAGGGTGCCCAAAACTGAATCGCGGCTAGGAGCAATGAAGATGAAGTGCGTTCGCGGCGGAGGCTCTTCAACGGATTTAAGAAGTGCATTGGCCGCCTGTGCGGTCAATTTTTCTGCGTCATCGATTAGGACGACACGGCCGCGGCCAAGCGCCGTCAAACTTAAATCATTTACAATTTGCCGTGCCGACTCGATTTTAATCGTCGGCCCCTGTGGCTCCAATAAAATCAAACCTTCGCTTTGACGCCGGGCCACACGTTGACATGAAGGGCAATTCCCACAGGCCGCTCGCGAGCGTTCGCACAAAAAAGCTTGAGCGACCCCTAGAGCCACAAGTTTTTTACCTTGCTTTTGGGGGCCAACAAATAACCAACTTGGCGGAAGCCGTTCCTGTTCAACAGTTCGCAAAAGTTTTTCGATGGCGACACGATGGCCAACGACCTGATCTAAAATTCTCACGACCACCACCCGCGTTTTTGGAGCTCCTCAATTAACCGGTCGCGAATCTGCGGCATCGGCAGGCCGGCATTTAGCACGAGCCAATCGTCCGCATTTTCGCGCGCCAACGCGAGGTACCCGGCACGCACTCGTTCGTGAAAATCACGAGCTTCACGTTCAAAACGATCGAGTTCGCGGTTGGCGATTCGCTCTTGCGCTTCTACTGTGCTCAAATCAAGGAGTACCCATAAATCGGGCTTCACGTGGGCCGTTGCAAAATCATTCAACCAATCAATATCATGCCGAGCGAGGGTGCGACCTCCAGCTTGAAAGGCAATTGACGACGCTGTAAAGCGGTCACACAACACCCAGGATTTATTGGCGATCGCCGGCCGAATGACACGCTCAACGTGCTGTGCCCGCGCGGCTTCGTACAAAAGAAGTTCGGCGCGCGGCACGGGAGCATCACCACTCGTGCGCAAAAGCAAATGACGAATCTCGTCGCCTAACGGCGTCCCGCCAGGTTCGCGCGTCACGACAACCGTCTGGCCCTTGGTCGTTAACTGCGATTTGAGCTCTTGTATGAGCGTTGATTTGCCGGAACCATCCAGCCCCTCAAAAGCTAAAAACTTCATAAACTTGTTCTACTCAAACCACGGCTCATTTCAACCGATAATAGGCTGTATGACTGCGGCAAAAAAGGTCAAAGTTCGAAGCAGCGAAAAAATTCGAGTGCTGATTGCAGATAACGACGGGCTTTCAGCGCGCCGGATGTTTGAATTTCTTGTTCAAAATGGCTTTGAATGCCGCCTGACCTCCACCGGTACGGAAACGAAAAAGCTTTTGACGGCGTGGCGCCCACGCATTCTGCTGATCGATTTGCTGCTCCCCGAGGCCAATGCGTTTGAAATACTCAAATTTGTCGGCGGTGAACCCTCATTGCGCGAACATCACGTCGCGGTCATGGTGATGTCGGGCCATAATACGCCACAAAACGTTCACGAAGCTTACGAGCGTGGCGCGCGAGACTATTTAGTCCGCCCCATAATGTTCAAAGATCTACTTGCTCGCATTGTGTTTCATTGCCGCAAACCACGCGAAGTTGACGGTCATGGTCACGAAAAAGACGCTATGCACCTGGCAAACCTCGTGGCTGCGCAGGCCCTTCAGTCGCTCCCGCTGGCCGAAAATTTATTTACCCTGACCAAAATGGCCGCAATGAAAGTAGGTGGACTTCGTTGCTCCATTGTTCAACAGCTCACACACGAAAAAGGAATCGTGCTCGCCTCAAACGACAAAAAAGACATTGCCGGGTTGCCGCTTGACCTCAATAAATATCCTGAAATTCAGCTTGTCGTGAATACAGCCAAAACTGTCGTCATCGATAATTTGTCAGAAAGCCGCGCCCTAAGCAGTATTCGTGCGCATTTTAAAGAAATTGATTTCAATTCAATGGTGGTTTGCCCATTGTATTACCGGCAAAAGCCATTTGGGGTTCTCTCAACCCGAATGCCGTCAAATTGCACAAAAATACTCGACCCGGACGTCATTTTTCTCGAATTTGTCGCTAAAGTTTTAAGCTTGTATTTGACGTCGCAGGAGCCCAAAATCCTCGGCCAATACGGCCTTGTGACAGCTTAACCCATACGATAATATTTGCCCGAATTTTTTTCTGGACGACATGCGTAAACTCCCATATAAAATCTGGACTTATACCCGCGCAAATTTTACGAGGACGCAATGCTTTTATTTCTCTCAGTTATCCAAATTTTAGTCGCGATTTTTTTGGTCGCTATTGTTTTGCTTCAAGATGCTAAAGGCGGTGGAGCTTTCGGCATGGGTGGCGGCGGCGGTTCCAATCAAATCTTAAGCTCTACAGGAACGGCCAGTTTTCTCACTAATTTGACCTGGGGATTGGCCATTGTGTTTGCAGCAACTTCGATCGGTTTGACTTACTTGACCACGTCACATTCAGGCAGCGTAACGGACAACTACGTTGCGCCTTCGTCGGCATCTCATTCTGTGGGACCTACGAAATCCAGCGCGGCTCAACCAAGTGCACCGAAACCGAAGGGGCCCAAAAAATAATGGGGTTGGAGCGGACGTCAGCTGCCATCACATTGATTTCAGCAACTCTCGCCGGAATTTTCATTTATTATTCACACCCCATTTCCCAACAGCTAGTCCAATGGATGAACCATTCGGCCGCGGCCGACTCAAATCGCATTGTTCTTGCTACAGTTGAAGGCACAACCGGTGTCGTAAATTTGCAGCGTTTAGGTGAAGAATCTGGCGAAACCCAACCGGTTTTCAAAAATGAACGCCTCTACAATCTTGACCAGCTGATCGTTGGGCCCGGTGGTGACGCTATTTTAGCGTTTTCATCCGGTTATCGATTAAATCTTATTTCAAACACCGACGCGATCATTCAATCTTATCGGCCCAAAGAAGCCACCGCACCTGTATTATTGACCCTTGTTAGCGGCAATTATCAGATGAGTTCTACTTCAATTGGACAAAAAGGTGATCTTTATATCGCGATGAACGGCCAAATTTTTGCACCCGAAAACCGACCAGCTGCCGTCGACAATCAAATTCAACTTAATCAAACCCAGCACGTCGATGCCGTTTTGGCGACCCTCAAAGAAACATCGGCGAAATTTGCGCCGAAACCGCAGCATTTAAACAACCAACCCATCGCTGCCGACACGGTCGACATCAACGGTCAAGAAACACTGACCGATAGCTATATTTCGCGCACCTTGCAGGAGCAATCTTCGGCCTTCAGAGACTGCCAGCTTAACAGTTTGCGCGACGATCTCACTGCTGACGGCTCCCTTCTTTTTTCTATTACAATCAATCCGCTGGGCACCATCGACCATATCGGGGTCTTAGAAGACGATATCCACAATAAAGAACTTTTAGATTGCACACGCTCGGTGATTGAACGCATTCAGTTTAGACATTTCGATGGCAAATCCATGACGATCAATTACCCAATTGATTATCGATAAATCCGACCGCCGAATTAATTTCGAATTTGGGCGTTAAATTTGCGCGTCAGACTATGGTTAAATAGTGGTGCCACGAGTTCGTTGCTCTTTGGCAGACTGTTCATGGCATTGAGCCAAACTTCGGGTGTCTCCATACAAAGAAAAATCGGCCATTCACGCGAATTTTGACGAAATTCATTCACGACAAAATGAAGCATCTCTTCGCGTAGCCGCTGATCATAACGAAGTTTGCCGTCCGAGCTCGAAAACATTTCGGCCCCCACAACCCATGACGTCGGTTGACGTTCTTGCTGATGTTCTGGACCCCACTCTTGCCCATCGCCGCGCGATTTCCCAAACCGCTCGCGCATCATGTGCCGCTGTTCAGGTTGAAAGCGAAGGGCTCCGACCGAAATGACATTGATATCTTGCGGGGCAAATGTCGCGCAGACTTGGCGCACCAAGCTGCGATACGAATCTTGCCAACCCATATGCCAAATCATTGGATCGATATGAAAGGCCACTTGAAACTTTTTATCTCGGGCTATTCGCGCAGCTCTTAGCCGACTTTCAAGTGAAGCCGTTCCGTATTCTTCATGTTCTATGACATTTTGAGGATTGATTGAAAAACTCACGACGACGTTGCCGGCATGCTCAACGTTTAAAAACTGCTCAACTTGACTCGACTTGGTTTTGAACTCAAGCCGCCAATTCGGATAGTTTCGAAAATATTCAATGAGGCGTCGCGAGTACAACGTAAGAGGATCGAAACTGAGCGAATCTGTTGTTTCACCTGTACCGACGCGAAGAGATTCGTTACCAAGGTCTTTGCCCAATGCCGAAAGCTCATCCAGCGCCGTTTCGATATTGGCATAGATTTTCATCACCGGAGAATTGACGAAACTTTGCAAATAACAATAGGAGCAATTCATGTTACACTGCGAACCCAAATTCAACACAAAATAATTGCAACACGTAAGCCCCGGTCGAGCCCCCGGGCAACGTTTAAAAAAACGACCTTTAAATTCAGTGATAAAAAGTAACCTTTTACTCGCCTCAAAATCGGGCGCAGAGAGTTCACCTTTTTTCTCTGTCAGCGGCTCATCGTCAACCCACGTGATTCGCTCGCGCGAAAAGAGTTCACGAGCCCGCATGGCAATTTGAGATTGCTCCAACTTGCGATCAATAAAAACCCGTTCAATCCGGTCTAGCCCCCATTCAGACATCGGATTTTCTCTGAAGCTCGTTTGATCGCTGATGCCACTGTGTTGCGACGTTTTCAAGCGCCGCAATTTGTTTAGTCAAATCGTCGGCCGAATGCGCAAATAATTTAATTTCGACTCCGTCGGCATCACCGCGCCGAACCCAGTTGGCTTTCGTCTTTGTCGGCCAAGGCAATTTGGCTACTTGAAGTTCGTTTGACTCTTCTCGCTCAATAGTCTGTTGAAATCTCACTTGGCGAATATGTTCGCGAAATTGTACAAAGTTAGGAGCTTTTAAGATTTCGGGCCAGCGAAGGGCCATACTTTCTCGCCTAACATCATCGAGCATTATATCTACGAGCCACTCCAATGCCAGTATGCCGTCCGATCTTGACGGCTCAAACGCGACTGCTTTGAGCGCCAATTCGAAATAACGGACCAGAAGATTTTCAGGCAACGCTTTTAAAGGGGCAAGATCGCGTGGCGAAACATCGCGAAGTTGCCACCACTCTTGCAGCTTGTCTGGTGCCTGAGACATTATTTGAAATAAACGCGGCCAATCGGAATTTGCATGATACCCCAAACGCGAACAAAAAATTTTCCACTCGATCACCAAATGCAATTTCTCGATCTCATTAGATAACCGCGACAGTTCAACAAATGTCAGCTTCGGATATAAACTTGATAGCGCTTCTTCAAGCGAGAATTCATTTGGCGAAATAAAAATACATGGCGCTTCACTGCTTAGCTCGACCTCGGCGCGATTAAAACCAGCTATTAAAATTTCATTCCATGCAACGGCTGGCAATACGGACGGCCAAATTGCGCTCGGCCTAAAATTTAAGTACCTTGTGCATTGCGAAACGGCGCCGATTTTCATGACAGGACGGATACACGACCGGCATTCTAAAGTCGAGGAGTTGATATGGCCGAATGGAAAAAACACGCGAAAATCAACGATGACGTGGTTTATTTTCCGTTCGTTACCGATGATGCCACCGCACTCGCCCGCGAAGTATACGTCTGGGACGTCGACAAAACTTATCTCGATACAAAACTCGAAACAGTTAAAGGGCTCATTCGTACCGCGACCGAAAAACCGGCTCAGAAAAAAAATATTCCCGGTTCTGCCGAATTGGTGCGATGTCTGAACGATGCATGGACAAAACGTAGCGGCAGCCCGTCGTTTCCGATTTATTTTATCACGGCTTCGCCGCCGCAGATGGAACGTCGAATTCGCGGCAAGCTCGAACTCGACGGCGTCAAGCCATACGGTATTTTTTGTAAGGACAATTTGCCGAATTTGCGTCCGCGACGATTTTGGCGGCTCAACAAACAAGTGGGCTATAAACTTCAATCGCTTATGCAAATGCGGTCTCAACTTCACAAGGATGTTCGCCTTGTGATGT
>JAJYHS010000152.1 GCA_021784635.1 bacterium | reverse complement strand
GGCAACATTTTATGCTCGGACTCTGGATCTTGCGGTGGTAGCGGCGATAACATATCACCTTGCACGGGCAAACCCACAGCTTCATCATGCGACGGAGTTGGAATTGTTTTAGGCATTGGTGCCGGCGCTGCTGTTGCAACAGGCGCAGAAGGAGGTGTCGAAAATGCCGGGGACGAAACGGTTTGTGCCGGCGCCATAGGAGTGTGCAAATGGCCAGACAATACATCATGTGATACGGCGGGTGATTTTTTAACCAAATTTTGGCTCATAAAATTTCGATAAATTTCAGCCTGGGTCATGCTGTCAAGTTGTGCCTGAGCTGCGGCTTGCATGCGTTGAATTTGTTCTGATGCCACCTCTGTAGGCTGATTTTGAAATCCGGTTGCAATGACCGTCACATGGATATCATCTTTCATATCCGGATTTATAACCGCGCCAAAAATAACTTCGGCGTCTTCATGGGCAGCTTCGGTAACAAGTGTCGACGCTTCGTTGACCTCCCAAAGAGTGAGATCCGGCCCGCCGGTTACGTTAATAATGATGCCGGTTGCACCTTCGATTGAAATATTCTCAAGAAGTGGCGATGAAATAGCTTGCGAGGCGGCTTCAACGGCTCGATTGTCTCCGCGAGCTATACCGGTGCCCATAATTGCCATACCTTTGTTCACCATAACCGTGCGAATATCGGCAAAGTCCAAATTGATGAGACCGCGAATGTTAATTAGATCGGAAATACCTTTCACCGCTTGCAATAGCACTTCGTCGGCTTTTTTGAAGGTCTCAAGGAGCGGTGTTTTTTCGCTCGCGACTGTCAATAATTTTTGATTAGGTATGACAATGAGCGTATCGACGTTTTCGCGAAGTTCGGCGATGCCAAGATCGGCGTGTTTTTTCCGTTTCTTACCTTCGAACATAAATGGCCGGGTAACAACGCCAATGGTGAGCGCACCAAGTTCTTTGGCAATCTTTGCCACAATCGGGGCTCCGCCGGTTCCAGTTCCGCCACCCATGCCTGCCGTAACAAAAACCATGTCGGCGTTTTCAAGACTCTCCATAATATCATTGTACGATTCGATTGCGGCACGTTTGCCTATTTCAGGATTCGCGCCAGCGCCGAGGCCCTTTGTGAGTTCACTGCCTAACTGAATTTTTTTGCTGGCCTTGTTTGCCCCGAGGGCCTGGCGATCGGTGTTAGCAACCAAAAATTCAACACCGTTTAGTCCGCCCTCAATCATCGTTTGAACGGCGTTTCCGCCGCCGCCTCCAACACCCACTACTTTAATGTTGGCGCCCACACTTGAAGTTTCTTCGAGCTCAAACATGGATCCTCCCTAAATTGACTTCGCGATAAAGTCCTTAATTCGTTGACCCCATCCTTCAAAACGAACTTTAATTCCTGGATTAATTTCTCGACCGATAATAGATGCCTTCTCGACTTCGTAACCGTAACACAAAAGTCCGACAACTGTTGCAAATGCCGATTGACTGACGACATCAGTCAGACCGCTCAAACGGCGAGGTACACCTTTGCGTACGGGCATATCAAAAATAAAATCTCCCATATCAATAAACCCTTGGAGTTCTGCTCCACCGCCGGTAAGCACCACCCCAGAACCAAGTTTTGAATTAAAACTTTTTTCAGTTAATTCCTTGTGCAAAAGTCTGAGCGTTTCATCGGCCCGCGCCTCTAATATGCGCGCCAAATTGGCCCGCCCCACTGATCTTGGTGCACGCCCGCCGACGGTTTCAACTTCAATGCTTTCGCCATCATCAGCTGCAGCCGGGACAGTATGCCCGTGTTTCTTTTTAATCTCTTCGGCATTCACTTGCGTCGTGCGAAGGCCGAGTGCCACATCGTGAGTGAAATTTTGCCCGCCGACAGGTATGCACGCGGTGTGTGTCGCATGATTGCGCACGAACGTGATTATGTCACAAGTGCCGCCGCCGATATCAACAACGGCGACCCCCAAATTTTTTTCGTCTTCACTTAAAACCGCAAGCGCTGAAGCGAGTTGTGTCAAGACAAGACCCGACACCCTAAGACCGGTCTTTTCCACGCATTTGATAACATTTTGAATGATCGCTTGATTGCCCGAAATGATATGAACCGCAGATTCAAGGCGAACGCCGCTCATGCCGGTTGGATCGGCGATACCTTCTTGTCCATCCAGTTTAAAATCTTTGGGCAGCACATGAAGCACTTGCCGATCAGACGGGAGCGCAACAGCTTTGGCGGCTTCGATGACACGTGTAATGTCTTCGGCCGTCACTTCTCGGCCGTTATTAGCTGTCGGGACGCGGCCAGATCGCGACGCGACAGCAACCATCCCATGCGAATCAAAAGATTGAATATGCGTTCCGCCTATCGAGACCCAAACTGAATCAGCACGATGACCGGACATCAATTCCGCTTCTTCTCGAGCTTTGCGAATCGCTTCTGCTGCCGATTCAATATTCACTATCACACCATGACGTGAACCCTGATGGGCGACTTGGCCGAGACCTAAAATTTCAAGACCTTTGGAAGTAGCACTGGCGATTGCGAAAGCGACTTTCGTCGTCCCAATATCAAGACCACAAATCAGGCTGTGCTGGCGTGGAGCTATCGTCGACATCATGTCCTCGGTCGTTGTTCAACGGCGTGCGACTTTCATCCATTGAAAGCCTCTATTTAAGCCTAGGGAGCATTACGCAGCTTGACAACAACTTTTTCGTCAAGTCGCGCATCGATAATGCGTCCAGTCAGGTGCCGGTCCGCAAGATAGTTCAACACACGTTGTGCATGCAATTCGTGTTGCGCAAAATTTTTCGAACCGAGCCAAACGTCGGCGCCTGATGGGCTCACGGTCATCGCAAAGCCGCGCGTTTTATCAAAATATATTTCAGAAATATTGCGCAAACTAAGCCAACCTTTTTTGGGTAGCGCAAGCAAAAGCCTAACGGCTTCTTTACGAAGCTTGGGATGAATCAGAAATTTCATTCCACTCAGAATCGGGCCGTTAATAGCGTCGTTCAAACTCAGCGGCGGCAAAAGGTCCCCGTCACGCGCCAGCGGAAAGACTTCACTGGTCCGTCGTCCCATTACGCTGGCAATTGGTACATGCAAGGTCACATCAATTTGCAAATGGTTAGGCAAAACACGCCGGATCTTCGCGCTTTTCACAAGTTGATTTTTTTCGACTTCGGTAAGCACAGATTCTAGATCCACATGCCATATGTACTGACCCAGAAGCGGGTGCAAACGAACGCGCAATGCCTCTTTCACCTTATCAAAACTTGTTACGTTCGGTTCTCTAACCGGTAAGATGTCGAGCGATTGAATACGAAACACGGACGACGTAATAAGTGCAAAAATCGCATAAACAATAGACGAAACAGCGAGAAGCGACACCACAACTTTCACGGCAACCGAAAATTTATTTCGCCCGCGCGAGTCGTTCATTTCACTCCCTTGTAATCGAGAGTTGCACGCTCCACGAGAATTTCAACGAGGCGATTAAACGAAACTCCACTATGCAAGGCCGATTTCGGGAGCAATGACGTTGGCGTACATCCCGGCAGAGTATTAACTTCGAGCACATAGGGCCGGCCGTCAGTCGTTATTCGAAAATCAACGCGCCCGTAGCAGCGCACACGACACGCATGAAATGCCTGTAATGCATAATCGCAAGTGAGTTTCAACGTGCGCTCAGAAAGCCGTGCCGGCAAAATATAATCCGTTCGCCCAGCCGTATATTTATTTTTGTAGTCGTAAAAATCGGTCTTGGGCACAATTTCAATCGGCGTGAGCGCCTTTTCGTCAAGAATCGGAACTGTCACTTCAACACCAGAAATGAATTCTTCAACCAAAATATATTGGTCGTGATTGGCCGCCTCATCTAGCGCGCTCCTTAGTTGCGATTGGTCCTGAACAATTGTAACGCCAACGCTTGAACCTTCACGCGAGGGTTTTACAACTACGGGTAACGGCAACTCCAACTGAAATTGCGCAATTTCGCTTTTATGCGCGAGCTGATGTTTGGCGATCGGGATTTTATGATTGCTTAAAACTTCTTTGGTAAAGATTTTATCCATGCAGAGCGCCGAAGCGAGAACTCCGCTCCCGCTGTACGGTAGTTTTATGTACTCGCAAATACTTTGCACGATGCCGTCTTCAGCATATTTACCGTGAAGCGCGAGAAGCGCCACTTCGGCACCATTTTCTTTGGCTTGAGTTATTCGCGTAAGCAAATCTTCTTTACAGTCGATAACTTCAAAAGGATAACCCAGCTCAACAAGCGCTTGGGCAAAACCGCGCCCCGTCGAGAGACTCACCTCACGCTCGGCACTCAATCCGCCCTGAAGAAGAACAACCTTCTTTTTTGCGTTTTGCATTACAGAAATTATAGCGGATGATCGCCCAGTTTCACAATCTCAGTTTCAAGTTGTACTCCGGTTTCAGATGAAACGCGTGAGCGCACGTGTTCGATGATTTGCCATATATCGGCCGCCGAAGCGTTTTGATCATTTACGATAAAGTTTGCGTGTTTTTTCGAAACACACGCACCACCCACGCGATAACCTTTGAGCCCGCAACTTTCAATGAGCTGCGCTGCCTTGTGCCCGTGCGGGTTGACAAACACCGAACCACAATTGGGCAATTCGAGCGGTTGAGTTGCTACGCGCTTGCGCGTTTGCTCACGCACAGCATTGGTTACCATGGCATCTGGAGCCGCCGACCACTCCACCACAACTTTAGTGATTATGCCCGGCTGCCATCCTGAAGAATGGCGGTATTCCCACCGCAGCTCCTTTGCATCTAAATAAACTAGACTTAAGTCAGGTCTTAGCACTTCGACTTGTGAAACAATTTCGCAAAATTCTCGCGGCGTACGCGCTTCACCAATGCCGGCGTTCATAACAACACCTGCACCCATATCCCCGGGTATACCGGTTAAAAACACGGCGGGAGCCAACCGGTGTTTTAAAAAAATCTTTGCCACTTCTGATTTCGGCGTGCCCGCTCGTGCATGAATTCGAATCAGGCCCACAGCCGCCTCATTTGGCTCCTCGATTTTTTCGATTCCCGAAAAATTATGTAGCCGCATAGTTAAACCAGGCAATGTTTCGTCAGGCACTAAGATATTAGAACCTCCGCTTAATATCCAAACAGAAATGCCCTCGTTCTGCGCCCATGCCCACGCACTTCGAATTTCTTCTAATGTTTCAGGTGCGCAAAAAAATTCGGCACTGCCGCCAACCTGCCACGAATTGAATTCGCGCAACGGCTTCTGTTTTTCAATAAATTTGGGGATGTCCGTCATGTCTTGCTCACATCGCTTTTGTTCTGCAATTTATCGGCAACTTCTTCGCCAATTTTCCAAACATCCCCGGCGCCCAAGGTCACAAAGACGTCACCCGGCCGTAAGTCTTGCACAATTTGCGCGCCGGCCGTGTTTTTTGCTCCCAAATAACAGCGGTCACTGTGGCGAATTTCTTCGAGAAGTTTTTGTGCGCTGACGCCTGCAATGGGCATTTCGCCTGCGGGATATATATCACAAAGATACAGTTTGTCGCAGTTTTCAAAGCAATTAAGAAACTGATCCCAACATTGCCGGGTACGAGAAAACCGATGGGGTTGAAATAAAATCACCAGCCGCCGTTTCGGAAACTGCTCGCGAAATGCCGAGATCACCGCCGAAATTTCGGTGGGGTGATGACCGTAATCGTCATAAATGTCGATGCCGAGCACGTTCGCTTTTTTGTGAAAACGCCGATCGACGCCTGAATACGTCGCGATACCCTCGAAACACTTCGCAAGCGGTAAACCCGAAACATGACCAGCCAAAATCGCCGCTGTCGCATTCAGCGCATTGTGCCGTCCGGGGATTTGCAATTTAAAACCGCCGATTTCGTGGTCGCAATAGTAGAGACGGTATTGCGAATTTTTGCCTTCAATACGGTATTCATTAGCTGCGTCAAATCCGTAAAATAAAATTCGTTTCGGGAACGCCTCAAAAAGCTCACGCATTCGGGGCGAATCGCCGCAAACAATCGCGACCCCATAAAATGGAATCCGCGAAGCGAATTCAACAAACGCGTTCTCGAGCGCGCGAAGACTCCCGAAGTGGTCTAAATGATCATTATCAATATTGGTCACAATCGCAATTTCGGGAGTGAGCCGGTTAAAACTCCCGTCGCTTTCATCCGCTTCAGCGATAAGCCACTCACCGCTACCGAGTTTTGCCGTTGATTTTATGAGATCAAGTCGGCCGCCGATAACAATCGTTGGATCGGTTTTGGCATGAATAAAAATGGTCGCAGTCATACTCGTTGTTGTTGTTTTACCGTGACTGCCCGCAATCGCAATTCCGCGTCTGAGTTGCATTATCTCAGCTAACGCTTCAGCGCGTGGGATTAACGGAATGCCGAGACGCTTAGCTGTTTGATACTCAATATTACTCGGTTTAACCGCCGAAGAAAAAACGGCTACATCGACGTCGCGCAAATTCTCTTGGTTGTGGCCGATCGAAATTTTTATACCGAGCTGACGCAAATGGTGCGTATGCGAGTTTTCAGACAAATCGCTGCCCTTAACTTGCACGCCCATATTGTAAAGAAGCTCGGCAAGCCCGCACATACCCACACCACCGACTCCGATGAAGTGAATCCGCGCACCAGCCAATCGAAAATTCATTATTGCTCCTCGCTTTGTCTCTAAGCATCTGCCAACAATAATTTGGCGATCTCATCCGCCGCCTGTTTGCGATAAAAAGATTGGACATTGTGCGCTAGTTCTCGCAGTTTTTCACGATGATTTTTTATCTCTGATATTTCGTTCATCAGACGTTCAGCCGTAAATTCTCTCTGTGGAATCATAATGGCCGCATTCATTTTAACCAAAGCTTGGGCATTTTTGGTTTGATGATCATCCGCCGCCGTTGGTAGCGGCACCAATATCGCAGCCTTTGCGCAAGCGGCAAGCTCCGAAATGGTACCAGTACCCGAGCGCGCCACGACAACATCGGCCCACTTCAGTCGTGAAGGCATATCGTGCAAATATTCGTGCACCTCGAGAAAATCTCGAATCCCGGCAATCGCCGCATAATCGTTTTTAAGGCGCGCAAAATCGAGAGCGCCCGCCTGATGCACGATCTTTACGTCGTGCAACCATTCGCCGCCTATTTTTACGCTCTCAAGTAAAACGTTATTGAGCGCGCGTGAACCCTGACTGCCCCCAAACACAAGCAGATGCAATTCATTACCGGCAATTACGTTGGGAGTAAGTTCTTCGATTTCTCGGCGCACTGGCATGTGCACGCGGGTCACATTTTTGTTTTTTAGAATTCCGGCCGCCTCGTTAAAAACGACAAGGCAATGATCGACAAATTGCGCCAAGATGCGGTTGGCTAGCCCAGGATATGCATTCGGCTCCCATATAATAGTGCGAATCCTCATCAATGCCGCGGCGAGCACTATCGGACCCGACGCATAGCCACCGACGCCCACAACCGCTGTCGGTCGTAATTTAAAAATTAAATAAAATGACTTTATCATCGCAAGCGGCATCATGATCAAGGTTTTGATTCGCTCGAAAACGCCGACGCTGCGATGAAGACGGCCAACCGTTATAAAATGAAGCGGGTAACCTGCGCGCGGAACAAGTTTAGATTCAAGCCCCGATGGCGTCCCGA
>JAJYHS010000215.1 GCA_021784635.1 bacterium | reverse complement strand
ATTCTCTCGACTGCATGATTTGAAAATTTCAGTACTGGCGCACCCGGTTCAACCTTGGCTTCTTTTGCCGCCAATGCATTATCGGCTTTATCTAATTTACTGATCATCGCTTCAAAGTTTTCACCTTTGACCGCATCTTTAGATTTGCCGCTCGCAATGTTCTCGGCGCTTGAAATCCCTTTCACGTTCGTATTGGTGCCGACGTGTGGCGATTCGTGCCGCCAAAATTCAATATTCATTTATTGTCTCACCTCCTCTAGCGCGTGTTATTTAAACACGCCCGTTATCCTTGTTTAGTCCGCTTCTTCTTTGCCAATTTTATTTATCAAACCCTGGCTCATCCCCACATGCTGCAAGTCACCGCTCATTTTGGGTGCGGTTGCGATCGGCTTACCGTCGCTTTTTGCCTTTAGTGATTTTGTTTTGGCAAGCGGGATATTGTCATGCGCAGGATTGAGATCGAAAATTTGCTGCACGTTTTTGAGTTTCACCGCTTGATTACCCATCATCAAAATCGGCCCGTTCGGAGTAAAATTGACGCCGCTGACGACTCCACGGAACGAAGTTTGAACACCAACTTTTTGCCCCGCCCCGTTTTCTGCGGTAATGACAACGTGGTATTGACCCTCTGGAGCGGGTACGCCGCTGTCAAGAAGACCGTTCCATAGAATTTTATTTGGCCCGGACTTCAAGTTTTTGGCGACCAGTTTTTTAACTTCTTGGCCGCTTGAGTTTTGAATCGAAAAAACAACGTGAGTTGCGGGCGCTAATAATTGAAATTGAATTTCATTTTTACCCGTCATGCTCATTCGGTCGATATTCGAAGAGTCACCCGATATACCTTTGCCGATCAAAGCCAAGGCGTCGAACCGGGAGTTTTCGTCGTTTTTCTTCGACATCGAATCGATTGCCGTATTGATGTTCGTTAATTTTTCGAGTGACGTAAATTGTGCCAATTCCGCTGCAAGTTGATGGCTTTTCATCGGATTCGTGGGATCTTGGTTTTTAAGCTGGGCTAAAAACAATTTCATAAACGCATTTTTATCGAGTTTATTGTCGCCGTAACTTTGAATTTTCGACGGGCTCTTCCAGTGTGGGTTTGCAATTTTATTCAGGTAGGTGCCGAAACTTTCGCCGCCTAGAAGCTTTTTCTCTTCTTGCGGGGTCATAGTTTGCGTGCTGCCTTCTTTAAGTGAGCTTTCTTGTTTATCCGGCGCCCATGCCCTCGTGGTCAATGTGGTATTAATCATTTACGCCACCAAGTCCAATCTGCGGTTTGATTTTATTCCCGTACTCGCCACCGAATACCGCGAATTCGATGCGCGACCCTGAGTTTGACTTGTTGGAATCGACGGTTCAGTAAAATCGAACATCGACTGCCGATCAGAGCCATTCTGTTCCGTAAAGTTATTTAAAAATTGTTGTTGAAAGCCACGTTCCATTTCATGTTGATGCTGATTGAGAAACTGTTGAGCCATATCTTTAAGCGTATCGACGCGAATTGTATCGACGCGGAGACGATGTGTCGCTAACGCGACTTTAAGATCGTTAAGTCCTTTTTCAATCACCTGCTTGGCGCCGTCATTGGCCGCAAGCATTTCAACGCTAAGCCGCCCATTATTCATGTTTACTTTAACATGTACGCTCCCAAGACCTTCGGGGGACAGCTTAACATTCATCTCGCCGCCGCCTTTGTGCGCAAGAAACTGCGCACCCAGAGCCAGTTCCTGTACATTATTTTTTATATCGGTTGGTGAAGCGATTGGCGCAGAACTTGCTTTTGTGTTTGAAACGCTTGCAGGTGGCGCCGATTGAATGCCCGTCGCTGCCGCTAAGTGAGATTGGTTTTGTGAATTGCCATCGACGTCCGAATGGCCGGTATGATCACCTTTGGTGCTGCTTCGATCAAAAGGAGTAAATTTTGCGATTTTTGCCGCCGTCGCTGCCGCCGCTGTTGTTCCAGCTACTGTTGTGGCCGCCCCCGCCGCAGTCGCGGCTAACGGTGTCACCGCTACCGGTGTTACAGTTGCCGCGTTGGTACTAACTTCTGGTTGCGTTACCGCTGATTCCACCTTTGGCTCACTCGCGATTTTTGACTCTGGTTCAAAAGATTTAGCATTTGAATAGGCGGCAGGTACCACTGCCGCTTGGGGTGCAGCTGGCATTTGAGTAACTGATGCTGCCGTGGCCGATTTTTGTGCGATGGGCTGTTGCGCGACCTGAACCTGTGACGCCTGCGTTTTTTGGCTATCCGCCTCGGTCGGTGTAGCGGCCGAATTTGGTTTTAATAACGGCGTCGATAAAGCATGTAACGGCACGGCTGCCGATTTTGCGATCAATGCAGTTTTTGCTGCAGTCGTCGACGCAATTGACGTCGGAGCTAATGAAGCCGCCGTCATTGCCGGAGCAGCCAAAATTTCAGCGGGCGTGCGAGAAGCTGGATTCGCCAACTTGCGATCCATATCCGTCACCCGGGTTTGCATAACATCGACCGTCGAGAGAATGCCGAGTAACTTGCTGTAGAGAGTACGAGCTTTAAGAGCATCTTTGTGGCTGAGTTTGAACTGCGAGATGAATTGATCTTCCGTCTCTTTAGGCGGACGCGATAAATCGTGAAGCGAAAGTTTAGAAAATGCCTTTAAAATCTGATCCGGCTTTATACCGAACTCAGATTTCATTTTTTTCAAAAAAATAGCCATCGCCATTTGGCGACTTTGGTCGAGATTTTTATCGACCCCGGTCAGAATTGAAGTGAAAAGCTTTTTTGGCGCAATATCAAAATTCTTAGCTGTGGCATCGAACTCTTTGTTAAATGCGTCCAGCTGCTTATTAAACGAAAATACATTTTTGCCAGCTAGTTGTGACAAAAGCGAACCTGGCGACTGCTTGCCCGAGATGGGCAATTTGCCAAGTGATAGAAGATTTGTATTTGTCGCCACGCTCGTCATCATTTAATTACTCGTATATCCCGTAAATCGTTCAGATAGGTTTTGCGCTGTACTCGCTGGGAGCCGATTCATAATAGCTGCCGCATTTTTCTTTTTCATCTTTGCTAGAATCTCAATAGCAAGCTGAGGCTTCAGGCCAGCCAGTATGGCGGCCGCTTTGTGAGGACTCATATTTGAATAAACATTCACCAAAGTATCCACCCTTTTTTGCTCCGCCTGCACTCGACCTTTCAAAGCGCTTGCGATGTCTTGCCGAATTTTTTGTAACTTCGCAATGCGCCCTTCTATTTCTACTTGTTGCTTATGCAATTCCTTTTCCAGTGCGTCGAGTTCAGCCGCGCGCAGGTCCAGTTGATGCTCGCGTTGATTTAATTTGCTGAAACCATTGAGTTCTTCTTCGGTGTACCCTGAAGAAGTCGGGCACGCCGAATCACTCGTCGAAACGCCAGACGCGGCAGAATTTGCTGATGGGCCTTGCCCGCCCCCGGTAGAATTTGCCGACGTCGAAACGCTTGCGTTTGTAACGGACGGGCCCGAATTTACTGAAGTTGACGAAGTGCCAGTACCCGTGGCAGCTGAGGTGTTCCCCGATGATGATGTTGGATTTGCCGGCGCAGCGGATGCGCTTGAAAAAACACCTATTTGAATACGCGACAAAAATTGTTCAACAGCTGATGGGTAGACGTATCCGACGCAGCCAACGCCCAACCCGATGGCGGCTAAACCGATTATAATAAAGGACCATCCATTGGTCGATCGCGAGACCGTTTTGACATTCAGTAGACGGCGCAATTGATCTGAGCTTGCTTCGGCTTTTGTGTTGCGCCCTTCGCCAATAGTTTGTTTGGCCTTTTTAGCCTGCTTTACTTTTTTAAAGTGCTGATCATAGTTAGTTGCCATCTTACGCGCTCCCCGTCTTGTCAGAAGACTGGTTTATTGATGCCCGCATGACCGTGAGATCATCAAGTTGTTTATCAATGCGACGATTGTGCTCTTTGCGAAACTCTTCGCGTTTTTTCTCTTTGAGTTTTTCAAGAATTTTAAATGCTCGTAATTTTTCGGTTAGTATTTCAAGCTTTTCATCGGCAATAGCCATGAGCTCGCGGGCCCTTTCGCGCTCCTTTTGGATGAGTATATTTTGCCCGACAATAAATTCCTCAGTTTGCACAAGCTGACTCGCATGGCGTCCGCCTTTTTTTTCAAGTAATTGTGCCGTCACTCTTGCATCATCGATTTGTTTGTACATTTTTTTTATTTTCTGCAGTTGCTTTTGAACATGATCTTGAGCTTCGCTGAATTCGCGCTGAGCGATGTCTTTCTCGACCCGCCGTTGCCGCATGACTGTCTCGAGGCGAAACCGAAAACGCATAATTATGCCTCTCCCGCGATTTCAAGCATTCGTTGCTCGGTTTCTTGAAACGTTGAAGGTTCGTCTATGCCCTGGCGCAAAAATTGATTGATCCCGTCAATGAGTTGAATGGCGCGATCAATTTTAGGATTGGCACCGGGCTTGTATGCCCCGATGTTGATCAAATCTTCGGCCTCGCGATAAACCGCCATGTTTTCGCGCATAATTTGACCTAGATGGGTGTGGTCGTCACTGACCACGCTTCGCATAACCCGGCTAGTGCTTTGTAACACATCAATTGCCGGGAAGTGTGCGCGCTGGGCAATTCGCCGATCCAACACAACGTGCCCGTCGACAATGGAACGAACGGCGTCCGCGATAGGCTCATCCATGTCATCACCTTCGACGAGAACAGAATAAAGACCCGTAATACTTCCGCCGTTTGTGAAATTGCCGGCGCGCTCAAGAAGCTTTGGGAGTGCTGAAAATACACTTGGCGTATATCCTTTCGATGCCGGAGGTTCACCGCTGCTCAGGCCAATTTCTCTTTGCGCCATCGCAAACCGCGTAATCGAATCCATCATCAAAAGAACATGTTTACCTCGATGAGCAAAATATTCGGCGAATGCGGTCGCAAGATATGCGCCGCGTGTTCGAATAAGCGGACTTTGATCGGACGTTACCGCTACAACAATAGAACGTTTAAGCCCTTCTTCCCCAAGACTGCCTTCTATAAACTCTTTCACTTCACGACCGCGCTCGCCAATGAGCGCGATGACGTTGATGTCGGCGTTTGTGAATTTAGCCATTTGACCGAGTAAAACCGATTTGCCAACGCCCGAACCGGCCATGAAGGCCATCCTTTGCCCTTGGCCGATCGTAATAAGACCGTCAATTGCGCGAATACCGACACTTAAAGGATGGCGAATCAATTCGCGCTTCATAGGCGTTTCGGCATCAGAGTAAAGAGGCACTTCATCCACCAAAAGGATTGGGGGCCCGCCGTCAATCGACTCGCCAAGCCCGTTGAGCACACGCCCAAGAAGCGATTCACCAGCCAACGCCGTCGCTCGGGACTTTTGCAGTACAACTTTAGAGCCAAGCCCTACACCCTGCTTGTCTCCAAGCGCCATCATCAAAACTTTCTGACCTTCAAAACCGACAACCTCGGCTAAGAAACGATGTTGGCTATTAAGCGCGTGAATTTCGCAAACGCTGCCAAGACTGCAAGCCGGTACATAAGCCTTAATGAGAAGACCTTTAACCTCCATCACCTTTCCGATGTCTTTGGTTAAGATCGCTTCGTCCACAGCCTTTTCATACTTTTCGAAAATAAAATTGTACATTACTCCCACCCGCTGGATGGCGACGATTGCACAACCGGAAGTTTCGACTCAATTGCCTTCCACGCCTTCTCCACTCGTTGTTCTACAGTGGCTTCCACACTGCCGAATTCGGTTTCGACAAGGCATCCGCCGCGTTTTATATTTTCACCCGATTCGATTTTTACGCGCGCCAGCTTTTCAGCCTCTTTTGACCCTTTAGCCCGCAGCTCTTCGACAAATTTCAAATCTTCTGCGTTCATAAGTACTTTAATATGCTGAGCCGCTTGCAGCTCATCCACAATCTTATGGAGCACATCGAGAACAACTTCTTTGTTCATCGTAATTTCATGCATTGCGATTCGTTCGGCCACTCGAAAAATCATTTGCATGATCTCCGCTTCATACTGCTTGCACAAATTCGCGATGAGCGAATCGAGATTTCGACCCGCTTCATCTAATTTCTCTTGGCTCGCCTTTAACGACTCACTTTGCTCTTTGTACGCACGCTCAGCTCCTTCGATCAGCCCTAGGTCGTGAGCCTGTTTATACGCCGACTCCTCGATATCTTTTAGCCGGGCCAGAACCGTTTCTTCGACCTGCGCATCCAATTGTTGCTTGCGCAAAGCCGAAACGCCGGATTGCTTCGCTACCAAGTCGGCAATGACAAATTCCGAATCGCTACCGACAGAAATATTCACGAAATCTTTTACTATCTCGCCGGCTTCGAACTTCAATGCTTTTGGTTTGTAGTTAAAAGCAACCCGTTCCGCTTCGTCTTTTTTGAGCACGACACTCATGTCACGTAACTCCTAAATGTCTTTTTCATTACACGAGCGAATCTTCGCTGCTGCCACGCGCGATCAAAATCTTACCTTCGCCTTCTAACCGTCGCGCGACGTTGACAATTTCAACTTGCGCCGCTTCGACGTCAGAAAGCCGAGCCGGCCCCATGTTCGAAAGATCGTCTTTTAACAAATTTGCCGCGCGTTGCGAGATATTTTTAAATATTTTTTCTTTAATTTCAGCCGGCGCCGTTTTAAGCGCGAGAAGCAATTTATCATTCGGAATTTCTTTAAGCAGAGTTTGAATGCCGCGATCGTCAATTTTAACAATATCCTCAAATACGAACATCAGTTTTCGAATCTCTTCGGCGAGTATCGGGTCTTTTTCTTCAATTCGCGACATAATCGAAGTTTCAGTGTTTTTATCCATCACGTTGAGCATTTCGGCCACCGGCTGAACACCGCCAAGCGAGGCTTGTTCAACCGTGCCCAACGCCGCCAGTTCGTTTTTCAAAACCCGGTCCACTTCGGCAATGAGTTCGGGTGCAACATGGTCCAGATTTGATAGCCGCAAAACAACTTCGGCTTGAAGTGTCTCGGGGAGCCGCTTCAAAACTTCGCCTTTTTTCTCGGGTTCAAGGTGGGCCAAAATCACCGCAATGGTTTGCGGATGTTCATTTTGTAAAAAATTTAATATTTGCGCAGCATTCGCTTTTCGAGCAAATTCAAACGGTCGCACTTGTAAGGTGGCCGTCAATTTCTCTAAAATTGAAAGTGCGCGTTCTGATCCCAACGCCTTTTGCAGCACCTCTTTTGCATACTCAATGCCACCTTGTGCAATATACTCTTCTGCGATAGCAAGATCATGAAACTCCTGCAAAATATTCGTGCGATCATCACTATCCACCTTGCGCACTGTGGCAATTTCTAATGTTAACTGTTCAATTTCATCTTCACGCAGATGCTTATATACATTAGCAGCGACTTCCGGTCCTAATGAAATGAGCAAGATAGCTGCCTTTTGTTTATTACTAATTTGTTCAACATGTCTCACTCATTTCACCCCTTAATCCTCCGATAACCATGTGCGCACAAGAGATGCAAAGGCATCTGGTCGTCGTGAAGCCAATTCTTTTAGCTCATTTGAAACGATTGATTCCTGTGATTCTGGCACCTGATTAGATAACGATGCCACTGATAACGATTCAATACCCTGTGACGTGACACGCGCTCTTTGTCTGCGAGATCGCAGAACCAACCAAATCAGCACACCACCCACTAAGAGAATACCTAACCCAGCAAGCGCAAAGGGTGAAGTATAC
>JAJYHS010000079.1 GCA_021784635.1 bacterium | reverse complement strand
GCGTGCGAAACAATTTTGAAAAGTGGAGCACAAATTTTTGTTGGACCCGATGTGAACATCAGCGAAGTATCGATTCGTGGGCGCGAAATAGAGAAAATTTTAAATGCTCTTGAAACACGCGCGCCGGCGCAGTTGGGGGATTTACGAAAACTTGGCATCTGGTTTGGAAGAGATACCACTTTGAATGTTTCAAACGACGCGGATGCCGAGACGGTCTATTTCAATAAGGCATCGTTTTATGGAGTGAAATTATTTTTTGCAATAGTTAAAGGCTTTGCTAAGACAGGCACTGGCGAAAATGAAAAACTGGCCGTTAGCCGCAATGTCATCAACGCGCTCGAATCAAGCTTAATGCAAAAGATTGGGGCTATTGTTTATGGTGAAACGGCGCAAACGATTCATGAGTTATACAAAGAAGAACAAAAACGCGGCCCCAATGTTGGGCCCTTGCCCTTTCAAATGTACGGCGACGTTATTGATTTTACTGGAACCAATGCGCAGCAACTCGAGAATATTATTGAAATCGTTGAGCGGGGCGCAACGGAAAAACAGAACGAAAAAGCGCTAAACAGATGGGCGCAGACGGCCCGTGGCTTTTTACTCGAAGCCAAACGACGTGACGATTGACTTTCATCTATCCTTCACGTTAGATCTACTTTTGATGTCTGGTTATCCAAATTCTCTCGCGTCAGTGAGAGATCTACATCCACAGCAAATTCAAAAAATAATTGAGAATGCGTTTCGTCTTAAAAGAGACCGCCGATACCTTCCACCGTCTCGATCCGCGGCTTTTTCAGAATATAACCCGACCATGCTTTTGGCATTTTTTGAGCCCTCGACGCGCACGCGAACCAGTTTTGAAATGGCGGCTGCGCGCCTTGGAATTCGCGCGGTTTCGTTTGCGGCTGACGCTTCTACAAGTCTTAAAAAAGGCGAAAGCGCGCACGAAACGCTTGCGAACCTTTTGGCGATGAAACCCGATTTGTTAGTGTGCCGTCATAGTGGTGAAAAGCGACTCGCGGCAACTCTAGGCTCCTCTAAAATTCCGTGGATTAACGCAGGTGACGGAAAAGGTGAGCATCCGACCCAGGCATTACTTGACGCTATGACCGTGATTGAAAAGCTTGGCCACATCGAGGGGCAAAAGATCGTTTATGTCGGCGATGTGGAACACAGTCGCGTCGCACGCTCGGGTCGATTGTTATTTGAAATGCTGGGTGCCGAAGTGGCTGTGGCTGCTCCGGCGGAGTGGGTGCCGACGACCGCCGATTGGTCGAAGGCAAAAAAGTTTAATAATCTTCGTGAGGCGTCTCAGTGGTGCACGGTATGCATTGGTTTGCGTATTCAAAAAGAACGTCATACGAGCGACGGAACAAATTCAAAAGGGTCGGTGGCCGAACCGGCGCTGCGTGAATTTCGTCTAGACAAGTTGAATTTAGAAAATCTTTCTTCGGAGGCAATCATCATGCACCCGGGGCCGTTTGTTGCAGGTGAAGATCTAAACGAAGAAATTTTGGATGATCCACGTTGCGTAATTCACGATCAGGTAACAAACGGTGTTTATATTCGCGCTGCTGTTATTTCAGAAATGCTGGCGCATGCGAGTGGAGAAAAGACATGAGCGGCAGCTTAAGTTCTGGGTATTTAATTTTAGACGACGGACTCATTTTTCAAGGCGAGTTTCATGGTGAGGTCGCACAAGCGGGCGAAGTGGTATTCAATACCTCTCATTCCGGTTACGAAGAAATGGCGACTGATCCGTCATATTATTCGCAAATTTTGGTTATGACCGCGCCTCAACAGGGTAATTACGGTATTAACGCTCGGGTTTGGGAATCAAAAAACATCTGGATACGCGGATTTGTTTGTCTCGACTTGCAAAACAGCTCTCGTGATTCGGAATGGCTTCACCTTTTGCGTAATGCCCACGTGCCGGTCATGACCGGGGTTGATACGCGAAGGCTCGTGCTTCATTTGCGCAGCCAAGGCACGCGTTGGGGCGCAATTGTACGCGGCGAAAATGAAGCAATGGCACGAGAAGAGGCGAATAAATTAATTGAAAATGCGAAGCGAGAAAAAACTAGCGCTGACGCGGCCGACTGGACCAAAGCCGTGTGCAGAAAGACAGTTGAGGATCGAAAAGGAGCTGTGGCAAGCGGTCCACGCATTGCTGTTTTAGATTTCGGTTCAAAAGAGAATATCTTACGTGAGATCGCTGCGCGATGCAGTTTAATGCGGATTTTTCCTTCGTGGAGCAAAGCAGACGATATTTTGGCCTGGAACCCAGACGCCGTCTTGCTTACAAACGGACCAGGCGACCCGGCGGACGTCAACGATGGCACCAAAACCGTTAAGGAACTGCTCCAACACAATGTCAAACACCCGGAGCGTTACAAATTTATTTTTGGCATTTGCATGGGGCATCAAGTTTTGAGTCGTGCGCTAGGCGGCCGTACTTATAAGCTTAAATTTGGCCACCGCGGCAGTAATCATCCGATTCGAGATCGGCTGTTGAACCGTATTTATATGACGAGTCAGAATCATGGCTATAATGTCGATCCGCAAAGCTTACCTTCCGCTGTTGAAGTGACTCATGTTAATCTCAATGATCAAACAGTGGCTGGGATCTCCCATCGTGAATCGCACTGTTTAAGCGTGCAGTTTCATCCAGAGAGTCATCCAGGGCCGCATGAGTCTTCGATACTGTTTGACTATTTTGTTAAACAGATTCGTCGTTAAATGGTGGTCGATATGGAAGAAGGCGACGGTATGGAATTAAAACTTGAATCAAATCAACCCGCAACGAAACAAGAAGATTTCGCGTACGTAAAACGATATTACGAGATTATCGACGGCCTCATGCAATTTTATGCGGCCGGCCCGTTTGCCGACGAAGCGGTCGCTGCTAAACTCGAATTTTTCGAATTGGCTGGGATTTTTGATGAACAATCGCCATCTTTCGATATGCGAATGGCGCAATTCACGGACTGGTATTTATTTTCACGTCCACTGACTAGCTCGGGGCTTGTTCCGATCGCGCACCACCTTGTAAACCGCCCGGCAAGAGTCAGCGAATCCGATTTACCTTATTTGAAGAATATGTCTCTCAATAGATTGAGTTTATTTGAATTTATTAAAATTAAAAATCAAGACGTTTACGTCAAAGATCTTTTTTCTAAATACAAGCTTGTGATAAAAAACTCCCCCGTGACGTACGGGTTCACTCCTGAAGAATATTTTCAAGCCAGACTCATCCCACATCAGGATTCGTTTTTATTTTCAATTGCCTTTTGCTTTCACCCGCCCGAAGCAACGAAGTTCATCAATGCGCAGGTGAAACTGGTAAATAAATTGCCGGATGAGCAGCAAAAAGAGGCGCGTGAACGTCTCGTGTTGCGGCTTTTTCGGATGCGCAACAAATTTGAACAATACCGGCACGTCGGTATAAAAGAGATTTATTCGAATGAATCGCGCCTGCGCGTATAAAAAAGTAGTAATTCTGGGGAGCGGTCCGATCGTCATCGGGCAAGCGTGCGAATTTGATTACTCCGGTACGCAAGCTTGTAAGGCCTTAATGCGTGAAGGTCTCGAAGTTGTTCTGATCAACTCGAATCCGGCCACGATTATGACCGATCCTGAGATTGCCACGCGAGTTTACCTCGAGCCGCTCAAAGAAGAGTTCGTGCGGCCGATTCTTGAAAAAGAAAAGCCGGATGCCTTGATACCCACGCTTGGCGGTCAAACGGCGCTCAATTTGGGTCTTGCACTTGAAAAATCAGGCATATTGAAAAAGCTTGGCATTGAAATGCTGGGAGCAAAAAGCGACGTCATTCGAGCCGCCGAAGATCGTGAACGTTTTTGCCGGATTCTCGATTCTGTTGGAGCAAAATACCCCCACTCAAAAATGGTGCGTTCATTCGATGAAGGCATGGCCGTTGCCGATGAAATGGGTTTGCCACTCGTTTTGCGTCCGAATTTTACTCTTGGTGGCGGCGGTGGTGGAATTGCGTTTTCGCTTGAAGAATATAAGACCAAAATTAGTTTGGCCTTGCACGAAAGCCCGAGTCACGAAGTGCTGGTTGAAGAAAGCATTTTGGGATGGAAGGAGTTCGAACTCGAGGTGATGCGCGATAAACGCGGCACGTTTGTCGTGATTTGTTCCATCGAAAATTTTGACCCTTGTGGAGTGCATACGGGCGACAGTATTACGGTCGCGCCTCAACAAACTTTGTCGGACGAAGCCTATCAAGCGATGCGTGACGAAGCCTGCAAAATCGTGAACGCAGTGGGGGTTGAAACTGGCGGGGCGAATATTCAGTTTGCCGTTCATCAAGAAACCGGCGAGCGTTACGTTATTGAAATGAATCCGCGTGTAAGCCGCTCATCGGCACTTGCGAGCAAGGCGACCGGATTTCCAATTGCGAAAATCGCGGCCCTTTTAGCGGTTGGCTACACTCTCGACGAAATTCAGAACGACATTACGAAAACAACTCCGTCTTGTTATGAACCGGCACTCGATTATGTCGTGACGAAAATCCCGCGATTTGCGTTTGAAAAATTTCCGGGTTCGAAAAACGTTCTCACGACGCAAATGAAAAGCGTCGGTGAAGTGATGGCGATCGGCCGCACATTTAAGGAGTCGATTCAAAAAGCGGTTTTGGCGCTTGAGCGCGATCCGCGCGGTTTTGCGCCGGTCGTAACTGATGAGCAAAGGCTCGCAATTCCGAACAGCGAACGGATTTTTCATATTGTACAAGCGCTACGTGACGGCCGAAGCGTGGACGAGATTTACAAACTTACTCAAATCACGCCGTGGTTTTTGGAGCAACTCCAACAATTGACGCAATTCGAGGCGGTAATTAGAGCCGAGCGGGAACTAACGCAGGAGTTGATTTTAGAAGCCAAACGTATTGGGTTTAGCGACGCCGCTATTGCGAGTTTACGCGAACTCAACGAGAGCGATGTGCGTGCCGAGCGCAAGCGTCGCGGCATTCGACCGGCGTTTTTGCAAGTTGATACTTGCGCCGGGGAATTTCAGTCTGAAACTCCGTATTTTTACTCGACCTATTGGTCGTCACCGGCGGTTCATTCCAGTGATAAAGCGATTGTTATATTAGGCAGCGGCGCCAATCGCATCGGTCAAGGAATTGAATTCGATTACAGTTGCGTGAGGAGTGTTCGAAGGTTTCGTACCGAGGGTTTTCACGTCATAATGGTAAATTCGAATCCCGAAACGGTTTCGACCGATTATGACACTTCAAATGAACTGTTCTTTGAACCGCTGACCCATGAGCACGTGAGCGAAGTGTTGGCTTATGTGCAACCGCTTGGTTTTGTCGCGCAACTTGGCGGTCAAACTCCGATTCAATTAGCCCCGCAATTGGTTGAAGACGGATTTCAATTAATGGGTTCATCACTAAATGCGATTGATTTGGCAGAAGATCGAGGACGGTTTAATGAAATTTGCAGATCGTTCGGTGTGGCGATCCCAAAATCTGGTTTAGCCGCAAACATCGCCGACGCGCGTGAGATCGTAAAAACGGTAAGTTATCCGGTGTTGTGCCGCCCCAGTTATGTTTTGGGCGGGCGCCGTATGGAGGTCATTGAAAACGACAACGAGCTTGAAAGTTATTTCGAGCGCCACAGCGCTTTTATCTCAAAGAAATCGCCATGTCTTGTTGATGAATTTCTCGAACGTGCGCTCGAGGTGGATGTTGATTTGGTGTGCGGCCCCGACTGGACAGTGATCGGCGGAATTGTGGAGCACATCGAAGCCGCCGGCGTACATAGCGGGGACTCCATGGGCGTCGTACCTCCACAGCGGTTAAAGCGCGAAACGGCAGCGAAAATTGAAGAACTTGCTATTGGGCTCGCTCAGCGTCTCGAGATTTTGGGTTTTTTGAATTTGCAACTCGCAGTTAAGAACGACGTCGTCCATATGCTAGAAGCCAATCCCCGTAGCTCTCGAAGTGTCCCTTTTTTGGTAAAAGCAACGGGCATACCGCTAGTGGATTTAGGGGCCTTGGCGATTTTGGGGCATTCGAAGTCGCAGGTGCGACCGGAACGATTTCAATGGCAAAACACGAAACAAGTAGCGGTTAAAGGCGTGGTGTTTCCGTTTAAAAAGTTTTTTGAAGCCGACTCGATTTTGGGCCCTGAAATGAAATCGACCGGAGAAACAATGGGCCGCGGTCACGATTACGCCGAAGCGATGCTCAAGGCGTTGGTTGCCAGCTCGTTGACGCTCCCACAAGGTGGCGAAGTGTTTTTGTCGTTGCGAGATAAAGACAAAGAGGAGCTCTTGCCGTTAATTCGTGAACTCATCGCCATGGGTTACACGCTTTCGGCCACAGGTGGTACGGCACAATTTCTGCGTTCGAATAGCGTCGAATGCGTCGAGGTCAAAAAAGTTCACGAGGGAAGGCCGCATTGTGTCGATCGTATTCGTTCAGGACAAGTAGCTTTTGTGATCAACACGACTTCCGGTCGGCGTTCGATTGAGGCGAGTTTTGGAATCCGCCGAAGTTGCATCGATTATTCCATACCCTGCATCACTGAAAGCGACGCCGCACAGGCGTTTTTACTAGCTCTCCAAAGGTCACGTCATGCCGATTATTCGGTAGAACCGCTCGGGCAAATGCAAAAAATTTGACTAGCTGTTAAGCTGGCAGGGTACGCCTCCGAAAAGAATCTGTGTTACATAAACGCCTTGACTGTGAAGTTAGAAAATATTTATCGAACCTGTGTTCGCGACTTTCGAAAAATGATCGACGCGATCTCGAATCGTTTTTGGCCGCCGTTGATCGTGTGTACGTCGATTTGGACGAAGATCGCACCACACTCGAACGGGCGATGAACATCAGCTCTCGTGAACTCCTTGAGACAGTTGAAGAGCGCAAACGGCTCGAAAATGAGGTGGCTCAGCAACAAGCTCGTCTTTTTCACGCGGCAAAAATGTCAGAATTAGGACGAATGGCGAGCGGGATCGCGCATGAAATAAATAATCCACTGGCGCTCATCAAAGCAAATTCGGGATTGGCAAAAGACATTATGGGCGACGGAAAGCCCGATTTTTCGGAAGTTGTACGGTTGCTTGATGAAATTGAACTCATGACCACTCGAATCGCAAATATTATATCGGGGCTTCGAACGTTTTCGCGCGACGGTGGCCGCGATCCATTTTTGCCGGCCGACTTGCATACATTGATCAAAGAGTCGCTGTGGATTTGTGGAGAGCGATTCAAGAAAAATAAGATAGACGTAATTGTCGATGTGGCACCTGGTTGTACAATTAAATGCCGCGCGACGCAGATTTCTCAGGTGCTAGTTAATCTGATAAACAATTCGTGCGACGCCATCGGCGAACTATCTGAGAAATGGATTCGAATCGAATTTAAATGCACATCCGAGTTTGTCGAAATTTCGGTCACCGACAGCGGGCGTGGAATTGACAAAAAAATTCTTCCGGATATTTTTGACCCGTTTTTTACAACTAAAGAAGTGGGCAAAGGAACGGGATTAGGATTATGTATTTCTTTTGGCATTGCGAAAATCCACGGCGGCGAACTGATCTATGACGAAAATTCGCAGCATACCCGGTTTATACTTAGGCTTGCGAAAGAACCAGTTTCGAACAGTGATGCCGCAGCTTGAGCAACGAGCAACTCAGCTCTCTGCGGGCTTACTAAATGCTTTAAGGTTCGCATCAAAATCAAAAATTTCGGCGTACCGCCCCCAGTCGACAATCGTGTCGATCATT
>JAJYHS010000144.1 GCA_021784635.1 bacterium | reverse complement strand
GTCGAGTTTTTGTCTCGCGGCTTTGAAAGCTAAAAAAACTTGCAAAATTAATTGCCGGCGTCTTTTCGCGTGCCAAACCCGAAAACGGCAAATCATGAACTGACAGAACCGGAACATGCTGCAAACTTAAATCAAGATCGCGCCACAAACGGAACGTTGGAACAGAACCCATGCGCAAAACACCGTCAAATGAACGTTCGAATTCTTTGGCACTTAGGCCGTCTGAACCGGACCGTAGTTTTAAGTGAGCAAGCCGAGGGTCTTCTCTAATCCCCGATGGCGCCTCAAGGTAAACCGGCGCTTTTAACGATAATAAAAACTCCAGTGTCGCGCCTCTAGTTTGCGGCAAAAGGCCGCCAACGATGACTAGCGGTTTTTTCACATGAGAAAAAAATCGCTCAATCCGAGAAGACTCGATATCGCTTAGATTATTTTCACATGGGCCGGCCACACTTTTCGCCTGGTTCAATTTTTGTCGGCCATAAGAAAAGTCCAGGGTTTCAACCGATCCGTCAATCAACGGTTCAGAGAAGCAAATATTTATGTGTGTTACACCCGCTTGCGCGATATTAAGCGTGGCAAAATCAAATGGCGCTTCGATGTCATATACGATTTTTGTGTACGCCGAAAAAATTCCAACCTGTTCAATTGCTTGAGGAGCCGCAGAACCACGATATGCGCGTGGTCGGTCGGCTGTAATTAAAACCAACGGTTGACCTGAGTAATAAGCTTCAATAACCGCCGGTAATAATTCGGCAACAGCTGTACCGGACGTTGTAATGACGGCCGCCGCTTCGCCACTTTGCTTAGCCATTCCCAACGCAAAAAAACCGGCGGATCGTTCATCAAAAAAACTTTTCTGAAATATCCCGCGGGAGTGATCAAGAACTTCTATGAGTGGGGCATTTCTCGCTCCTGCACAAAAACAAAACCGAGTCACGCCAATCGACACAAGTCTTTCAATTAAAACTTGCGCCATTTCAATATTTTTCATTTGAAGCCCCAAAGCATAACCTCACAGGCCCAGCAACGCGCGCACAGAATTGCGCTTAATTTCAAGTTCTTGCCACTCATTTTCAAACTGGCTTCGTTCCACCACGCCGCAGCCCGTTCCCAACAAAAGCTCATCGCCACGCCACTGGATATTGCGTATAGCAACTAGCGCCTGGGAACTCCCTGCAGATTGGAGAAACCCAAACGGTGCGCCAAATCTTAAGCGATTTTCTGTTCCATCGCATTTTTTCAAAAACCGCCAATCGGCATTATTGGGTGAAACCCCGAGCGCAGCTGTGGGATGCAAAAGCGCACACATTTCAGTAAACGAATTTTCTGCAGCCGGCGGCCGGTCGAATTCTACGCTGATATCCGTTCGAAGGTGCGATATGGGGCCCAAATCCCAGACATAAGTGGGCGAAACTTTAAGGTCGCCAAACGGCTTTAATTTTTCTTTTAGACCTTTAATGACGAGATCGTGCTCAAACATTTCTTTCGGATCATTGACCAGCGATTTAGTCGCCTCAAGCGCCGAAGAACGTGTGCCCGCAAGAGCCATTGTTTCGAGTACGCCTTCACGGACGTTATAGTTGAACAGTTTTTCGGGAGTTGCGCCTAAAACACCTTCTTCAGGAGTCCAGAACCCATACGGTGTTGGTTTTTTCGCCTGTAAAAGCAGGCTGCGGATGGCTTTGGCGCGCATCGAGGCCGTGAGAGTCACTTTCGCGTGGGCAAATACGACTGGTACAGCTTTTCGAATTATGTTTTGCCGAATTGCATTTTGTACGAGTTCAAATTTTTCTGCAAATTCCGAACGCCCGGGGGGCTGCCAACGAATGTCAAGCTGCGGTTGATTTGAAAATTCAGAAAGTAACGTGGCTAAGTGGTCACGACGGGTGATTGCCATATTTTCAAACCGAGCCCACGGTTTTGCATCCTCAAGATAAAAATCGGGCACGTAAAATGCGGCATCGTTACTGTTAGGAGTGTTACTGTTTGCCAAGTTAAACCGCTCGGGTTCACCCCAAGCCACAAGACACTTTTCAAGTCCAAGCCCCAAAAGCGCTCCAAACCGTAAAAACAAGCCCGCTTCTGAAATTGTTAGGTCTCGGTTCGTCATTCGATCCTCATTTGCGCGATGCGACGCACAACTTGCGGGTATTTCATAGCTGAAAAAGAATAGAGAAGTAAGAACTTTTGCGCTATCTTCCACCGAAAATGAGTCAAGACACAAAACCGATCCGCGTGGGCGGAGTTGAAATTGGGGGCTCTGCCTTCGTTGTAATGGCCGGACCATGTTCCGTTGAGTCCTTGCCGCAATTTGCGCAGACAGCCGACGTTGTTAAAAAGGCGGGTGCCGTCATTTTGCGCGGCGGAATGTTCAAGTTGCGCACAAATCCCGACAGCTTTCAGGGAATGGGACAAGATGCGTTTTCGATCGTTCGTGAAGTCAAAGCGCGTACTGGGCTACAATTTGTTTCTGAAATCACAGATCCAAGACAGGTCAGCGATTTCACGGGACTCGTTGATATGTTTCAAGTCGGGTCCCGCAACATGCATAATTACGCTCTTCTAAAGGAACTGGGACAAGTTCAAACGCCCGTCTTACTTAAACGCGGATTTTCGGGCTTGATTAGTGAATGGTTACAATCAGCCGAATACATTATCAAATATGGCAACCCAAACGTTGTTTTGTGCGAGCGTGGTATTCGCACTTTTGAAACCGCAACTCGTAACACGTTTGATCTCAACGCTATTGCGTATGTGAAAGAACATACGAGTTTTCCGGTCATTGCTGACCCCTCACACGCAACAGGCGCCGCATCTCTTGTCACTCCAATGGCGCTCGCGGCGGCCGCGGCCGGTGCAGACGGAATAATTGTTGAAGTGCACCCCGATCCAACAATTGCGCTATCCGACGGATTTCAAGCGCTGACACCTGATATGTTTCGAAATTTGATGGCCCGACTTGAACGAGTTCTTGCGGCGCTCGATCGCGGCTTGGCGAAAGTGAATTCATGAAAACAGAGTCTATGAACTCCGCTGGGTTCATCCGAACGGGACCGGCTTCTGACGAAATTAAAAATCTATTTTCGTCAATTGCAAGCAAGTACGACTTGGCAAACGACATTATTACGTTTGGAATGGCCCGCCGCTGGCGCCGCAATCTAGTTCGATGGAGCAGCGAAGGTTTGTCAGCGATTCAACGCGTTCTTGATTGCGCGACTGGTACCGGAGATATCGCGTTTGAGTTTGCGCGCACTTTTCAAAACGCTGAAGTCATAGGTTGTGATTTTTGTGAACCGATGCTTAAGGTTGCAAGCAATAAAATAACCCGGAAATTTACCGACGCCGCTGAACACATTCGATTTGAGCTCGCCGATACGATGTCACTCCCTTATAGAGACGCGCAATTTGACGTTTCGTCGATTGCCTATGGCATTCGAAATGTAAAAGATGTCCCGCAAGCCCTAGCAGAAATGGCGCGAGTCACTCGACCCGGCGGTTACGTGATGATCCTTGAAACAGGCGTTGTCGAAAATAGATTCTTGCGCGCCTTTGTGCATTTACACTTTCAAGCCGTTGTCCCCTTTTTAGGCGGCCTCATTTCAGGGCGACAATCCGCCTACCAATACCTGCAAAAATCATCGAGTGAATTCCCATCGGGAGATACATTCTGCGATGTTCTTCGTTCTGTTAACCGGTTTTCAAAAGTGGAATATCGACCGCTTTTGGGCGGCGCAAGTTACATTTATCGCGCACAAGTTCGTTAATGCGGTCGTTCGCCGCGATTGATTGAATAACGATATTCAATATAGGCGCCCAATAGCTTATCTCGCGAATTTATGTTCGGAGAGTTAAGCTCTCCGTCTAGTTTCGCTAATATTTTTGCCGCGCCATTATCGAACAGCGCGAACCGAAAAAGAAGATCAACCGCGTGCTTCGATTGATCAAGACCATCTCCGATCACATTTTTTTCAGCAATTCGCGCCAGAACATTCACCATATCTTCATCTGGAATTTGAAACTTAATGCAAAACCGCGCCTTTTTAGCCCAATCCTTGGGAATTATAATATTCGTATTCACCGGCTCGTCTTCTGGACCGTCTTGGACCGAATATTCATACTTCAAAGTCGCTCCGCAACCTTCGGCATAGACGGTCGTGCGTATTCCAATGAATGTCATAAGTGCAATCGCAAGAATCATCATTTTTCGATAAATTTGCATCGGTACAATTATAATCGGCGCATCTATTTAGAAAAAATGAAATCCGTGAATTTGAAATATTTTATTGTTTGTACAATTTCATGGCGTTAAACGACGTGTTCACAATTTTGACAGCCATGAATCTATTTCGCGTTGATCATTAAATTCTTGTGGAGAAGCCGAATTTCCTTACAATTGTCGCCATGAAAAAATCAATTATTTTGAGTGCCCTACTGTTGTCTTTCACATGTTTTTCAAATTCTTCTGCGATTGCAGCCGCACCGATTGTTTCTAGTTTGCCGAGTGGTTCTATAGAAGGCGCCATCGAAAAGAGCGGATGCAATATCTCTGGTTCACCGTGTGTTTTGCCCGGTGATCGTGTGAAAAATGTAAAAATGGAGAATGGTTTTATTTCGGCGCAATTTTTAATTAACATCCCTTCGGTTGGCGGTTTTCACGATTGGTTTGCACCCGGTTATAACGAGAAAGTTTGGGCTAAAAAATATGCCGGCCAATTTATTAAAAACCTGTGCCAAGCTTTTGCCGGAGAGCCCCAAGTACCAATGATAAAAATCTTGAAAACCAATGATTGCTGCGGAAGCGGTTCGTTTTCTGTCAGCGACTACCCGATTGATCATGTTACGAGTTACAGTTCAGACTCATTTAATTTTACAATGAAAGCGGCGGTTCGGTGCTTACGCGAGAACAGTAATTAGTTTCGATCGAGGCGGCGCCATAAAATATGGTCGGCCAAAACGAGATGAGCCATGGCTTCGATAACGGGCAAAGCTCGGAATAAAATGCATGGATCATGACGGCCACGCTTTGCAATATCTAAAATTGATGACGTCGGCTTGAATGCGACTTTTAGCGAAATCAATTCCCCCGTTGAAATGCCCCCACGAATACCGCCATAAACAGACTCATCGCTAGTCACGTGAACTTCTTTTCCGTGTTTTGACGCGAGTGAAAATCCGCCGCCCAATTCGACACCCGTAACGGCGCCGATAGACATCATGGCGCCCGCTAAATCTGATTTCAGTTTATGAAAAACTGGCTGGCCAAGACCACCCGGTGCATTTTCAATCTGTAATTCAGCTATTCCACCTACGCTGTCACCTTCTTCACGCAACTTGGTCATCATAGTTGCAACGTCATTCCACCGGCCTTCATTTATATAAAAGCGTGCGCTATCACTTAGGCATAGATCTGAGTCTACTATCGCAATCTCACCGATTTGCCTCGGCAATGCATGAACAATCAGTTCAGGCGCCACATCGCTCAAAAACATTTGCGCAAATGCCCCGCCGATAACGCGCGCCAAAGTTTCGCGACCTGACGAGCGTCCACCCCCGCGATGATCGACATGATCAAACTTCATTTTCCAAACATCGTCGGCATGTCCGCGTCGCGGCTCGGCTTTTATTTTCTCGTAATCGCTTGATTTTGCATCGTGATTACGAACGATCACGGCAATCGGCGTGCCAAGAGTTTTGTCGTTAAAAACTCCGCTTAAAATCTCGAAATCATCCGATTCATTTCGTGACGAGGTAACCAAATGCTGACCGGGCCTACGGCGTTTGAGCGCACTTTTCAAAATTGCAGGATCAAACGTTACCCCCGACGGGCACCCTTCAATAACCGCCCCCAGTGCTTGACCGTGGCTTTCACCAAAACTCGTAATTTGAAAAAGATGGCCGAATCGATTTGCACTCATAGTTCACGCGCCCAAAATTCTCGTTGCGCTTCTGCTTGAAGCAAAAATACCTGCCGGCCGGAAAAATACCGCGCGCCAACCCGCAAAGCATATTCGAGCCCGGGTGAATCTTCAGTGTAATTGAGGTCGTAAACAAATTGCGGTCGCCAATCATCCGGGGGCCATTGGCTTGTTGCCATTCGCGATCGGGGGACTGCCCATATCAAACTTTGCGGCGAATTCATAGTTGTCGCTGCGACTTCCTGCTCAGGAGTCATCCAAATTGGCTTAGCTTGGCGTGCAGAAAAAAATCGTGCCTGCGGAAAAAGCGCGCGAAGCACAAGCCGTGTCCCACTGCCGCCCCATACAACTGTGTCATCCGTGAGCGACAGGTTATGAAACGCATGTGCCAATCCAATTAGATCCGTATTTGTAGCGCACCACCCGGCCGAGGTTTTAACAATCGTGTTTATAGCCCCAACATCGGCGGCCTTTTTGTCTGTGTGATCGCATACGCGTAGTGCCGCAATTTTTAACGGAGACGTTACCGCAGCGGCACGAAGCCCTATTCGCTCCAAGATTCCAAGATTGAGCGACTGCATCTCATCTTCTTCAAGCGGCATGGCCAAAGTCCCCATCGCATGTCGTTTAAAAAACTCACTCTGTTCCGCAGGGGTGCGGCTGTGGGCCACCGGTTGGCCAAGGATGGCCGCAAATGTATCGGCGTTTTTGGTGTAGCGAAGAAAATCAAACACAAGCGGTTGATCGAGAAGGCCGTCACCCTCGCGCGTGAAATTCAAATGCATTTTCGAACTTTGCGCAAGACGATACCATTGCCATCTGCCTGTTTTTGAAATGGGCAAAAACGACCGCGCCTTTTGGTTTTCGAGAAAAAATCGATGGCCGACCCAAAGCTCGGTCAAATCGCGAATCAGAATCGCTAATTTATGATGATCGGCCTTTTGTGAAAGAAGACGCGCGGCCGCCTCGTCCACTGTTTCATTTTCTCGGCGCTCGTGAAGCGACACAATTGTGTTATGTAATAGCGGCGATGGGCCAAGTTCAATAGCCCAATCGGTTGCATACGGGCCGCTAAAGTCAATTAACTCTTTAGACGTCTCTTCTTTTCGAAAACTTACGAGCACTTTTTCGGCTGGGAGCATCTTGACCGTCGAACGAATTTGCTCCTCGCTTAGTAAATCATCGCGAAATTCAAAATACCGCACCCCCAATTGCAGATGGCGGGAGAAAAACAGCTCTTGGCGTGCCGAGTTTTCTAAAACCCATGGGGTAACAGCAATCGAGGTTAGAAGGTGCGCTGGAGATAACCCGATCAGCGCTGGCTCAAATTCATTTTGTTGATCCCAACCTTCGCCGAACGTAATTTGTCGATGTGCCCACTGGCGATAACGCGCTTCACGCTCTAAATAACGACCGCGAAATTCTTCAAGCGGATTTTTATCCGGCTCAAGCCGTGGGCGATTTAAAAATATGCGGCCACACGAATCTGATTCCCGGCGTATCCACCACGCCTCGACGTCTTTGGGTAAGGGCCCCATAAAGCCTGCGCCTAAAGCCAAAAACAAATCTTGCGTTGCATGCCGGTACTCTCTGTATAATTCTTGAAAAACCGAAATTTCAATTTCACGAAACCGTCCTTCATTTTCGATTAGATCTTCGAGCGATCGACCCTGACGCCGGCAGATTTCTTCATCCAAATCGAGAAAAGCGGCGCGCGAATCAAGACCGCGCTCAAAAAAATAATTTTTAAGCCGTGACAAAAATAGTGTTTTACCAGTTCCACGATGGCCGACCAAAACTGTAATCATTTTGATCTCGCCGCAATAAGCGCAAATTCGGGGAAGCTCTTTGACACAACTCTCATATCCCCTACTTGTATCGGAAAA
>JAJYHS010000142.1 GCA_021784635.1 bacterium | reverse complement strand
TTCAACATACCCTCCGGTTGTACTGGCTTGGCCGACTTTTACCGAACCTTCTAGAGTTTGAATAATTCGGCCGTTTCTGTGCACGCCGATCAACGTGCCGAGAACGTAACCGGCCGAATATTGCATTGGATCGAACGACCAACCGATTACGTGCAAATGCCGGGCGTCGCCGATAATTGTAGAACTATGAACAGTAGTTGAAGGCGTGGTGTCGACCGCCAGGCACACGCCAGCTGTTAGAAAAAATGCGCTCAGCACACCTATCAATATTGTAAGACCAGCGAGCGATGACCGTTTCATACGGTAGCATGTAACAATAAAATCAGCGCATTGGTCAACGAGGCGAGTTTCCACATGCCGAGGCATTTACGAACATAACTGTACAGTAATCTCTAACAGTATCCACTTTCTCTAAGAGTTCACTTTCGATGAATGAATGGCATGACCGTTGCAAAGAATGCTTCTCTGTTATGTAAAAAAAAATTTTAACAGTGCGCTCGGCAAAAAAAGTAACCAGAGCGGAGGAGAAAAATTATGAAGAGCGAACGAATTCACAGACGAATGTTACCGACTGTCGTCGGCAGCATTTTGATTTGTTTATGCGGATGTGCCCCACGGCACTCGCATTCGTCAAAAAGAAATGGGCCGGCTGCAGTAGCAAATAAAAATCATGCTACAGGATCGAAGGGGCCGAACTCCCGTGCTGGATCTTCCGCATTTTCAGGAGTTTCGCCAGCGGACGCGCACACAAGTCGTAATGGCGGCTTAATCTCTGCTGCGGCTATCGGCGCTTCCAATGTAAATAATTTAGGTGATGTCCCAAACGACGTCCCGCCAGCAACCGCAATCAACACCGAAGGCGGAAGGCTCCTCGTTGGATACTTAAAGGGTACGTTCTCTGGAGAGTCCGTCGTTGACGCTGTTTTTGACACTGAGAAACTCGTACCATATCGGCTAGCTGAGATTTCGGCCGCGATTTTAAAATTGCGTAGCGCCGGCCAGTTCACGGCTCAAGACGAAGACAAAGTGCAAATGCTTGAGACCGCTTTGAACAAGCGGCTGATCGGTACAATTGAGTATCACGACACTCTCGACCGTTGGATTAAATATTCAGTGGCAGCGGCGATTTCGATTCCGGCGACAATATATGCGCCAGAAATTATAGGCGCAGGCAAAGGTCTGCTTGAGTCGCCAGTTATTACCGCCCCTAAATCGTGGATCGTCCGGGCTTATGAAGGAACGTTGGCCCTTTTTAGGCGATTTGGTCGTAGCAAAGCTGCCGAAGCCGCTGGTGAAGCGGCCGCGGGAGAGGCTGCCACAGAGGCTACTGCGGTGGCTGAACAAAGAGCGGCCGAACAAGCGGCGGCAGAAGGTTTAAAACCCGGTGAGGTCAGGGAAGATCTTTCCGGCACAGTCGGCGAAGGCGGCCCAACCGAAGAAGAATTTCCGACGGTGGCTGGCGCTAAGACGGAAAGCGCAGCACAAGCTGGCCAATCGGCTGCACAAGAAGAAGCTGCTGCAGAGAGTGAGTCTGCTGCTGCGGCAAAAAGTGAAAAACCGGGTCTTTATGCCCGAATTGTGGGTTCATATAAAACACGATTTGGCCGCGTAACACCTGAACAAGTTGTGATCCGTGATATCAATCGTGCATTGAGTTCACCCGAATTAGCTCGCGGCTTTGAGGTCACAGCTATACCTGAAGAACAACTCGATCAGGCAAAAGCTCTTACGTTTAGCCGTACGGGTATCCCTGGTTTTGCTATGAATCAAGGCGAAGGGAGCCGATTCCTAACCGTTCGAGTCGCAACCGGTGCCGGCTATAAATACTTTTACGTCAATGGACGTGCAATTGAAATCTTAACCGAAAGTGGTGAGAAGCAGATTGTGCGTGGCCCTACCATCATAAAAATTGCAGCTGACCGAATGAAAGGTTGGAGAGACGACACGGCCGGATTCTTCTCACGAGTCGGCGGCAGAACAAAGAATTTGGCTCTGCAAGCTAAAGACGCGGCCTTTAATAACCGTGTTTCTCAGTGGCTCTTGAGTCAAAGAGGCAAGCAGATCATTCAACAATCCGTTGTTGGCGGCACCACAGGTATGTTGACCCTGTGGGCCTTAAGTCCAATCAACACCCGCTATTTGACGGTTAATGAATATCTTCGGGCACTTTCTAAAGAAGGAATAAATTTAAATGACTTCCCAGATGAATTGCGGACGGAGCTGCAGCAAGAGGCCAAAGTCCCGAATAAAGTGGCTCTGCCAACACACTAAGCGAGGAGTCACGATACTTATGGCGCTGGTGCTAGGAACACAAATCGCATACGCGGGAGAGGCTGGAGAAATGCAAACGGATCGGCAAATTCAGATTCTCGAAACCTACGTAAATATCCGCGACGGTGTTGCACCAGCCGACAATGTCGTGCCCATGCTTCGCGCGTTTAACCAATATCGAACTTCATTCGGGAACGTCGAAGACGATGCGGCCGAGTGGAGTTCGTCGGCAAACTGCACCCGATACAAGAATCTCTACGATGAGATTGGGAATCAATTAGTGCAGTATTATGGGTTGCTCCTCAATACGAATTCACTTGCGCCGGCGACGCGAGAGAATGTGGAGGGGCGACTTTACACTCTTAAATTGTTTGAAATGGCGCTTTTCAGTTTAGCCGTTACAGGCAAGGAGGGCGGAATCTCAATGATCGATCCGCTCGAAAAACATTATTGTGTGGTGAAAGGTCGGGAACATTGGTTAAGCGCCATGTCTCGCGCCCACCAAGACCTGCAAAGATTGCATGAAACCGTATTTGGTTATCGCAGCGCTATGGATTTTCGTAACGCATCCGATATCGTACAGCGGTTAAACGCAAAAATTGAACACCGCGGCCGCATTGAGAGATACGCATATAATATTGCGGAATTCGGCCTGTCGATTTTAGTCTGGTTCAAAGGCGTGGCGCCGCTGCTCAGGCGCGCGCGTACTTCAATCGAATCGCCGCCACTTCGTGCGGCCACTACAATTGCCGCCGGTATTGCTTATACCCTGGCCTTTATGAAGCTCGATCAAGAGGCATATGCTCATTTCTCATTTTTGCAGCCGAAACCTACATTGAAAGAAATGAGCCTTTTGCGGTGGAACGACCTGATGTCCAGAGGCGAAGAAGTGGTGAATTCGAAACTTGAGTCGACACCGCTTTACTTTGCCTACCTGAAACTGACTGCCCTATTGGATCGAGAAACGGCATACAACTTTTTGCTCGAGCATCAAGAATTTTTGTCTGAGATGGAGACTCAATACGGCTCCATCAATGCGGCTCTGAATCATTTAAAGGAGGAACGTGAAAATGAGACGAACAATAAACGGGCAGGATAGAAAATGGTATCTTGCCGAAATCTTAGCGGCCGCGGCTTTAACCTGCGGTCTCAGTGCCGGAGCAACTGCAAAACCGGTAGCACCTGTAGTGAGCCCCGTTGAAGTACAGGAAGAAGTCGGGCAGAGAGTCCAACAGCTGACACACGGGAATAAAGAATATGCCAAAGAGTTGGAGTACCGAATTCAGGATACGTTCGGCGTAACGGCCACGTGTCCGGATGAATTTTTCTCGACTCAAGCGAGAAATCTCGATTGCGTGCAAGGCTTGCAGAATCTTGAAATCGCGCTAACGAAATTGAGCCCCAATGCACAGCGACTTACGCGCGAAATCGAAGTGAAAATCGGCGATGCAGGCGATTGGGGTGGTCTCACTTATACAGACCAAGAACTTGTCGTGCCTTTTCACGCCGACCCTACAGTCATAGCTGAGTTTATCGCAAAAGAGGTGAATCTTTTAAATAATGTTAGTTTCGATCAGGTGAGACAAGAGAACAACGTAATGGCCCGGAATATCGAAAGAAAATATTTTATTCTCGTAAGCTCCGCCCCCGATCTACAGCCGATTGTGTATCATGACGGTCTTGAGCGGTTAAATTTTGCCTTGGCCACTTTGTTTGTCAAAGCGAAACCCAGTCCCGAACAAGCCGCTAAACTTGGATTTGACCGGGTGATACTCGGCAATGAAGATCGCGGCCTTTACCAAAACGACGGAGAATTGCGGATTAATCTCGATGCGACGGATAGTCCAGTCGATATGCAAATACGTTTGATCAGCCAAATTCGCCCGCCGGTAAAACATTGGTATGAGCACTTAAATTGGAACCACTTAGGCAATTATACCTGGGCACAGGTCAGCGAGTTTCGCCAAGCTCGAGAGCGTGCTCGTCAAGCCCTTGAATGGCTGGACGAAAACGTACCGGAATTGCATGTGACCTGTAACTTGAATAATAAAGCGCATAACTCCATCGACATGTCTGAATGTGAACAAGGCGTGACTACGATTGCAAGGGCATTTAAGCAGTATCATTTACAAAATAAAACCGTGCCGTTTCAAAATTTGATCGTCGGGTCACTATGGATTAGCTCCGCTGTCCCACAGAGATATCGAAATGCGGTATTGATGGATCATGCAGCAAGTGAAAAAACGGTTTATAAACTGATCACTCAGAAGTGAAGATGATAAGAAGTGACGATGGCAAAAAAACTAATCTGTCTGCTCGTTTGCATGGCGATGATAGACGGGCAGATGGCATACAGCCTTCGGTTACGGTGGTGGAAGCGACGCGCGTCGACGGAATGCGCGTCTCTTTTGGCTCCTGATATTCGCGAACCGACGCTCAATCAGCAACAAGCGCTCGCGACGGTATTCAACGACGCTTCAAAACTCGTGGAGCAGATGGGTCAAACAAAAGACCCTCCAGCATGGTACCGTGTGCTTAAAGATTATATTCTCCCGTACCGGCAAACTAAATCTAATCAGTTGGCCGTTGCCTTGGTTGGTCCGGCTAATTCGGGCAAGTCAACTATTATCAATTCGCTAGCGGCATATTTTCAAAGTCCGACTGACATATCAAGGTCTGGCTTTGCCGAGCTGTCGACTTCGCGACCTGTAATCTTAGTCAATCCGGCGTTAGAAAAATCGTCATTACTTACTAATCGATTTGGCCCGGTAGTTCCATGGCAAACTTTGATGATGACCTCACAGGAGGGTTTACCGGTTGTCTATCCGCTTAAGAATTTTTATAAAAACTTGATTTTAATAGATGTTCCATCCTCCGACAGCGATCCGCTTCGAACAATTGCCGACAAAGCTGTGCGATGGGCCGACATATTAGCGTACACCTTTACGTACACGAGCTATCGAAATGATATCAATTTGCAACAGCTTCGCGACACCTTTGCGCGAATTGGCCAAAAACCAGTAATATTAATTTACCGGGCTCCCGCATCGATGCCAAAGCGGGATGCGGACGCCCATTTTAAAACCGTCACGCAAGCGATGTTCCCGAACGCAACAATTAATCCAGATACGGGCTTACCAACATTGATAAAAGGCGTCTACATTCTTCTTGAATCGGACAAGGTTGGTGCAGGATACGCGATTCCTGTTCTTAAGCCATACGGAAAAGCGGGAAAGAAATTGTGGGATGTTTTGCAAAATTATGATTCTGCTCCGTTGCCGGCAAGGCGGCAGTCCCTTCAAAACAATTTTACGTTTGTTGTAAACGGCATTAATAAGGACATTATTAATCTGCAGCGCGAACAAGCCGAGCGAAAAGTGACTGATGAAGCATTTCAGTTACTGATGAAAGCCTCAGTTGACCGCATGCTCAATATGTTCCCATATGATCGATTGGCTTCGGATTTACAAGAAATTTGGATTGGGCGACATCAAGGTATACATCAGTGGGCGCGATGGTTGGCGCATCCGTTGCAGATGGCTCGTGGGCACAAAACCGTCCTTGAAATCGGTGAAATTGACCGCGATCGTATTGAATATTTTTTGGACAGCGCAGTTGAACAAATTGTGAACGCCACATCACTAGCAGCTTCGCGTCGAATGATGAAATTTCCTTTAAAACTAAAGGGCGTAGAGAGGCTTCTTAAGTCTGTAGACGAGATGCACAAGCGCTTTGGAATACCTGAAAAGCAAACGCCAAATTATAAAATTAAAAATGAAACTGTGGAATTTTATTTACCTGATACTCCGAAAATCAACTCAATGCTCAACAGTTATTTACATCAGGATTGGGACAACATAAAAGTAGAAATTAAGAAAGCAGCTCTCGAAACCGTACTTCGTCTGACTTATACGATTCAAGCAGAATTAGATAGCGTTGTGGGTAGAACAAGAATGCGGCATCGGTTAAAAAAAATGTTCTATTCAGGAGGAGCAGTCGCCCCGGCGGTTTTTTTAACCTTTTATATATTTTTTAGCGGCGTCGCAAGTCTTAAGGCTTTATTCGGTGCCTTTGCGGTTATGGTGAATGCGAGAATTTTAACGTATTTCGATGAACGCACGCTAAAACAAGATTTGCGCGAAATGGTTGCCAATTGGTTTAACGAACGACAATCGCCGTTTTTCATTGATCAACTCAATCATTTTGCAAGATTTGATCCGAAATCCGAACACGTTCCAGCTCTAAAAGAGTTTGGCCGGCTCCGGGCGGCGACTCGGGTTTTGCGCGAACATCCACCACAATGGAATTGAGTTCTTCAGACTTTGAGCGCTTTGTCGCGCTACAAGTTCACAGGTATACTCAAACACGCGCCATACATTTTGCTAGTGACGTTTGACGATAACGGGCCATTCGAGTCTTTGGTATATGTGGCGTCGATATATTCGAAATTGATCGCGATAAGCGGGACAAGGTGAAAGCCGATACCAATTTTATAATCTGTGCCGGAGTAAGTGTCTTCATAACCAACTCGCGTTTGTTTTAAGCTCGAAGCGATGCCGTAACCAAAGTACATTCGCATGAGTGGGCCGTCATAACCGACAAATGCCCCAACCGACGTTGGCGTTTCGCTGTCATTTGGAGAGTATTGATCCGTCCAAGACCCTGACATGGCATCGCCACCGAGCATGAATCCCATGGACTCAACTCCGACGCGGGCGCCGTACGTCGCGCCGCTTTGGTGTGCGGAACATGTTGTACAATTTGAACTTTTGCTCCACTGCCCAGAATCGTATCCCACATAGGGCTCAAGTAAAAGACCGGCATGGGCCGTTTGCGAATTAAAAAATAGACCCAGCATTGCTACTGTGGCACAAATCGTTGCAATTAAAGGAGCCCTTCGCGTGCAATCCATGCATTAACTTTAGCAGGTAATCTCTTCTGAAGGGAAGGCTCCGTGCACAAAAAACTGCCGAGTTCGGCAAAATATTCGTCGATATCCGTCATTGAATAAATTGACGGAAAATGGTGCGCAATGGACCACTTTAAATCGAATGCAAAGGCCTTTTCAGGACTTAAGCCATACAGTTGGTTATATTGGTTAAATAACGAATAATACTCTTTTACCGTAATGGGACTAGGAGGGTCAGCAGGGTAACCGGACGCCGAATCCCAACCAAAACCCCAATTAAGCGCCTTTGCAAGCGAGGTCCAGAACGGCCGTGACTTGTCATCGTAATTTCGGGCGTAAGCGTATTGATGATAAAGTTCATGTATTAAGGCATGCACACCGACAGTCGTAGAATGAAATCGAAGCGGCCCCTCTGTGAAATAATCTTTGGCCAGATAAATAACGTAACCGTGGTATTGCGCCGAGGCGCCGAGCTCAGATGAACTGTCAACTAGCACCAAGCGAATTACATGCTGCTTTTTTGTCAGAAGCATATTCTGTAAAGGTGCAATATGTTGCGCTTTTGCGATTAATCGAAATTCTTTAAGGACGAACGCTTTCTTTTTTGGATTCCAATTGTAATAGGTAATTTCACCGGGCCCGTCGCAAAAGTTATTATTTTGCCAATGCCCGTTACAGTAAGCGGCATTTAAAAATTCGATCGGAAGGCGCCATCCGGGCACATAAGTAAGCGGTG
>JAJYHS010000129.1 GCA_021784635.1 bacterium | reverse complement strand
TATTATCAATACGACGGGTCACCAAAGGCATTGCCTGATGTACTTTGGAGTCTGGCCGAACTTTACCACTCCATACAAGACCGCCATCAGGCTGTTACCGTTCTCCAAGAGATCCGCCATAGACTCGCTTTAGAAAAAGAAGAACTCGCCAATGGCCACACCAAAACCTCGTGGGCCCAATGGCCGGCAACACCTGTCGCCTGTGCGACAATTCTCAACCGATAAATTATTTCGATTTATGGCCCCTCACGGGCCAATTGCTCTTGTGTCGCGCCATAAACCGCAAATAATCAATAATGTCGGTGATTTGTTCATCGCTCAAAACACTCGGTGGGAACGACGACATCTTTGATTCAGGCCAGTGACGCAAATTTTGCGGATCTCGAATAAGCCGCCGAATCATTCCGGCACGAAAATACTGAGTCGGATTAAGCGGCAAATTTAGATCGGGCCCCAAACGTGATTCACCTTCGCCATTCATTGTGTGGCACATAAAGCAATTTTGTTTGAACAAGCGAAAGCCAACCAGCACTTTTTTGTTTTTGGTACCCGGCACAATTTTCGGAAAGCGCAAATTCACCGGCGTTTTTACGACAAAGCCTCGGAGCTGATAGGGCCACTCCTCGGGGCCGATGTGCGATCGATCCGCGTGCTGCCAGATCAAATAATATGGACCCGCTGTCCGGCCCGTCTTCAGTTTTGGCCATTTTTTATTTGGCAGTTCGATGGCGATGTACGCAATCGCGCGCCGTTGATTTTCATTCAAAATGCGCTTCAAAGATAAATTGGCAGAAAAACCGTCGAGGCATTTAAACTCAAGTTGCGCGTTATCACGAACTAGTTGCGCAAGCGTCTTTGCTGCGACAACTTTTTTAATTAAATTTGCCGCGCGAATGGCAACAAATGATTTCACGCGCGCCCCGTAGGTCGGGTCCTTAGGCAATTTCACCCTTTCGACGCCCGGTAGATGCAAAAGTTCCGACCTGGTCCAACTCGATTTGTGACCGTCGACCTGCACAAATAAGGTCGGGTTCTTTGAACGCAAGTTTCGACCGGATTTTCGAGTATGTGCCGACGGCGATGCGCAACCGGCAAAAACAAAAATAAAGAGAAATAGAAATAAAGCGCGCGACGCCATAATTTAATTCTTCATCAATCGCGAACTATGTCAACGGCGCCAAAGCGCATCATGCTTAATTCTTATAAATGCCATAATACAATTTGTCTCTTAAACCGAAATCGGCAGCAATTACCTTGAAGAATTCACAATGTATGTCGAATGTTGCACCCACTTGAATTGACGTTTTTCGTCTCGTTGTCTAATGGTTTGACAATTAAATTATATAAATTCGCACAGTCTTTTGGCACGTTGCCTGCACTTCAAGATTTTTGAACGAGAATTTAAATTCTTGCCGGAATAGCGAATGAATAGTGTCCGATATAAAAACTGCATAAAAAAGAGCTTTTTGGCTGCGTCGCTCGGCTTTGCGACTCTGTTGATATTTGCCAACCCGATGGCGACCGCTGAATCTCTAGAGTGCAATTCAATTCTTGAATTTGCCGCTGACTCTGCGGTTGTTGCCAACAGTGAAAGCGCGCAATTTTCAACACCTCAACAGTCGGTCGGCGTTGTAGTTGTCGAGCCGCAAATAATTCATGTGCTGGCGCTGAAAAAAGTGAGCGATCAATACGGCGAGCTCATTCGTGCCGACCTATCTGAAGCAAATGATCCGGATTTTGACGAATCCCCAAGTATTGCGAGTCAACTCAAAATCGCGCTTTCAAATCTAGCGGCGAGGTCGATCCCGCTCGAGAATGTTTCTTTTTATTCGACTCCCGAATGCCGATCAACTCCGGAATGTCGGGATGTTTTAGTTGCACTCCACCGGGCGCTCGATATCGACGTCCATCCGATTTCCACTGTAGCAGAAGAGCGTTTTTCGAAGGAGCAGTTTCCGGGTATGCCGAAAGGTTTGTCGTTTGGACTTCTCATGCGCACGGCTACAATTACCGATCAACTATCACAGCACGCAAGCGCGCTTGCCCCGAAATTTCGCGAAGATCTACCTTTAGCTGTGAGCTACATTGAAAAGATCCTGTCAGCCAATTCCGGCGAATTTGAATTTCAGGTTAAAACTGAACCTACTGCCGGCATCGGGACTCAGCCCCATACCTCAGTTGCGGCCCGCGCAAAGGGTGAAGCAAGTATCAAAGCTAAACTTGGCCGGCGAGCACTCAATGAAAATTTAGATGTGCCGGATTTAGAGACCTCGAAGCGCGCAATTGGTGACGGAATCGGCGTTCGTCTCGTTTTAAACAGTCCGCAAATTATGGATGACACTTTTTTGCATATTTTGGCGGCACTTAATGATGGTTCCGCACTAATAACCGAGATTCACAATTATCACGACGAGAATTTGGCTTCATATTTAACTTCTGAACAATTTAGTGAACTTAAACTCGCGGCAATTCAGGCGGCAAAGCAAGCTGCTAATCGCACTGGCGGCGTGATCAGCGGCCAGGTGCACATAAAAGAAAAACCTCAACCGTCGGGATACACAAGTTTGAATCTTAAATTTTTGATTTTTCCGCACGGGGTTGTGAAATCAGACGGCGCGGTTAATCGCGGCATTCCCGTTGAGCTACAGATTCGAGGCGAAAAAGTCGATGAACTCGCCAATGCCGAACATATTTATTACGACGTTTTACGGTTTAAAAAAATAGACGCAGGCAATAACCCTAAACTTCGGCAAATTATTGAGTCACTGAAGAGTCTGAATAACGAACAAATAATTAAACTCAGACAGTATCTAAGGGAGTGGTACGCCTACGCGCGAAACCTCGAATTGACCGAACCTGATCGGCCTCTCTTTTCTCATACGAAAAATCACCCTGCTCTGCCAGCCAGGTTTCCGTTTCGAGAAGTGCTTTCGATTGAAAATGTAGCCGAGGCGCAAGGGCTTTAACGCCGACTCTTTAATTAAACAATTTCGATACCACTTCGCTTCTCTGTTCAAGTTCATCAAAAACAGTTTTCATGTTTAGTTTCGCGACAAGCGAAGTTTCGAGTATCGCGTTAAGCCGTCTCCGTTGCCGCCAACTTAACTCACTCCCCCATGACCAGGTTTCTTGCCGTTGTACAAGAGACCTAATGGTATGTGGCTCCATTTTAAACAACGACTTTAAGTTCGCAATTTGAAATTCGTTATAAATCCCGATTGCCTTTCGAAGGTTCAGTTCGGCCGGCGACTCAACCAAAAACGCGGCAAAATCAGACGTAAAGCTATCGTAAAAATCAACTTCGTGATTTATTAATTTTGTAACTCGATCCCGAAAAATTTTGGACTTCGACAAAACTGGGTCGTCCAAGAGGCGCAATAAAAAAGCAAACCGGGATTGAATATCCTCGGTAATATTTCTCGGCATCAGCAACGCTCCAATTAAATGCACGGATATGTCATGAGTTCTCGTATCAAAATTCGTAGCAATCGGAAAAAGCCCCCGTGCGATGTACCGCGCATAGAGTACCCCGGGGATTTCTCCGCCAACAACCGAAACAACATGCAAACCCGAAAGTAAGTTTTTATGTGAAAAATGATTTATATTTTCATTTATTTGTTTATCGCTAAGAACGCGAATTGAATCCGATCCAACCCGTTCAAATCCCAGCTTGGCCATGGTGAAAGGAAATTTCTTAAGAATGCGCCGGATGCTCCCACGATAGAATCCGGGTGCGTTTTGATCTATCACAAAAGTTGACGCATCTGGCGTCGATACGATCACGCCAACCTTTCGTACTGTTTCGTCGAAAGCGTTGGGTAGCGTCCAAATCTCCCTCGCATTTTCGCTTAAAATCTTGTCACAACCGTTGGCAGCATTCGCAGTTTGATCCGCATGCGGAATCGTTGCCCGGCATATTTGCGCACATAACAGTAAAACGATGAGCAGAGATGTCTTCATTTGCGCGATTAATATACCAGTTAAATCAAATTGCCGAAACTGTCAGGAATTTCGACAGCCGGGAGGCGCCTATTAGACTCAACGTGCGCCGAATTGCTTAAATTTTGAATAGAGGTTCTTGTAATGTGAGATATGGTACCCGGGACAGGACTTGAACCTGCAAGCCTTTCGGCACTAGATCCTAAGTCTAGCGTGTCTGCCAATTCCACCACCCGGGCCCAATTTTTAGTTCAATTTTGTTTAAGACCGCGAACCTAAACGCGTCGGCAAAAAAAGCGTTATTTGTTCCCAATCATTTTACGATAATCAGGCGCGCGCATAAGATTGGCGAGTTCCTTTTCGGAATCCATTTCAATGCGCACAAGCCAACCGTCGTTCATCGCATCGTCGTTAATAATACCGGGGTTCTCCATCACGCTGTCGTTTACTTCGACCACTGTACCCGAAACCGGCGACACGAGATCGCTGACGGCCTTCACGCTTTCAACCACGCCAAAGGGTTCACCTTGTGTCACTTTTTGTCCCGTCTCTGGAAGTTCTACGTAAACCACTTCGCCGAGCGAATCTTGAGCGTATTCGGTCACGCCAACCGTGCACATATTTTCGTCAACCGACGCCCACTCGTGATCTTTAGTATAATAATTCTCTTCAGGGACAGTAAAGTTCGCCATTTTCTAATTCTCCTTTTTCTTCGTTAAAGCTGTCTGCACAAAAGGTGTCGCGGTCACTCGCGCTTTTGCTCCACGGCCCCGAATATCGATTAGAATTTCAGATCCGACGGGTGAAAAATCGCTGTGCACGTAGGCTATGCCGATGCTCTTATTGAGCGTCGGCGAAACCGTGCCACTTGTTACTCGGCCAATCTCGCGATTGTCAATGCCTAGCACGCGATATCCGTTTCGCGGGATACCTTTATCAACCATACAAAAACCAACTAGTTTTTCTTTAAGCCCGGCCGGCTTCTGCGCCAACATCACGTCTTTGCCGATAAAGTCTTTGGCATCCGGTTTAACCACCCAGCCAAGCCCCGCCGCGTACGGGTTTGTCGTGTCGTCAATTTCATGTCCATACAGACTGTATTTCATTTCCGTGCGAAGCGTATCGCGTGCGCCAAGGCCAATCGGGCGGGCTTCGAGATCGCTTCCGCGCGATAACAACTCACGCCACAACTTCGTCACCTGAGCTGAGGGAACAAAAATCTCAAAACCATCTTCGCCGGTATAACCCGTGCGAGCGGCAAAACAAAGCGCCCTATCAAAATGCACGGGCATAAAATGAAAAGGCGGCACCGCGGCGACTCCCGTAAAAATGCGATTTACAAGTTCAACTGCGCGCGGCCCCTGCACGGCAACTTGGCCCCAGTCGGCGCTTTCGTTTTTAAGATCCGCTCCACGATTGTGAGATTGAAACCATGCCCAATCTTTTTCGGCGTTCGCCGCATTGACACAAACTAGATAATCGCGACCGCTTTCAACGCAATAAACAATAATGTCGTCGACAACGCCGCCTTTTTCATTCGGGAGCAGCGAGTACTGCGCGCAGCCATTCGATAATTTCGTCACGTCGTTGGTTGTGAGCCACTGCAAAGTTTCAAGGGCGCGTTCACCGCGCACGCGAATTTCGCCCATATGCGAAACATCAAAAAGGCCGACTTTTTCGCGCACGTGCATATGTTCGGATCGAATCCCGCCTGCGGAACCCGTTTCAGCCGACAAATATTCAACCGGCATGTACCAACCGGCAAACTCCACCATTTTCGCGTGAGCCGCTTCATGTTCAGCTTTTAAAGGTGTCGATTTCATAGTCAAAGAAGGCTAACATGAAATTTTTCGAAAGGCACCCTCACGACTTCGAGCGCCGAGTGACAAAAAACGCCTGGTACGACAAAAATGGTCGACCCATCTCGAATAATTATGGGGTGCTATTGTTTAAGGAGGTAACAGTACGGCCGTTTCTGGCCCTTGTTTTGCTAGTTTAGACCCACGTGGACCGTCCAAACAATTCCCTTTTCTTTTGCCCACTTGCAAGCGTTTTGGCAACGTCGTTTGCCTTGCTGCTACTTTCAGGCTGCGGGCCAGGATTTCAGCCCATTGCACAACGGCGCATGATGAGCAATCAAGAAGTGCTAAAAGCGATCTCTCAGTCGGAGTATCCGGCGCTTGAAAATGAAAGCCCCAACTACGAAACAGGTATATCGCGAGAGATATCGAACGGAGGCAATGCTAATCCGATTGCCGTTCCGTACGTAACAGCCGGTAACGTATCGACACTCGATAACCTTAAAAGCGCGCTTGGCGAAACCGCCAGTGAACAATTTGGCGAAATGATCAAGAAAGTCGACGTCACGCTGCTCGATTCGTCAAAAAAAATCGTTGTTAAAAATAATCAGCTGCCGTCGTATGCATATGTGAACATCACCCTAAAGGGCGTATCTGCCCCTGCTCAATTTCAAACTCAGCTTACAAAAAGTGGGCGGCAGCTTGTCGCGCTCGACGTCGTACAGTCAAAAACCGCGACGAATCCCATGTCGCTGAATTTAGCATGTTCGACTTTAAGCTGTTCTGAAATTGTGATGGTGCTGGCAAAAAATGCGACAACAAAAGCGGGGATTATTTATCGAACGTCGACACCATCAGTACTTTTCAAAAAAGATCCCGAAGTTAAATCTTACAGTAGCGCCGCTATGAACAATTTAGATTCGCAGTCAAAACGGCTCACAGCGACGCGCGTTTCAGTTACCGTTTATCCAGGAATTTCTTATTCGGATATTGAAATTCAAAACCCGACAAAAGAAAACGTGCTCGCAGTCAGCACCGATGAACTCGACACCCAAGAGGTAAGCCCTCAAGTTTCAAAGGTCAAATCGTCTGTGGCATCAGGCTTAACTTGTAGTCTGTACGGTAACGACCCCTCAACTGGGTCTCTCATCTTCGACTGTTCTATGCCAAAAAGCAGCCAGCAGTTGTTCATCTATATCAACGAGCCGAAGCATCCCGAAACTTCGGCAGCGGTATCGCAAGTTTTACCGGGCGCACATTTACAAACTCCACCGCCGGGACCGGCCAATACAAATCCCAATAATTCGGGTGCAGCTCAACCGCCATCGACACCGGCAGCATCTTCCGGGAATTCAGCGCCTCAATTATCTCGCGACGGTCTTTTTTTAACGCCCGACCCTCAACAAAATCCGAACGGGTATCAAATGACGTTAGGTTTTGCACGATATCAGAGCAACTGGTATGTCCGGCGTGTTATGGCCGCATGGCTTGGTCACGGTCAAATGCCATCGTGCCAACCTGACGGAGGTTTTCAAAAACTTCTCGATTTCATGACGTACGCGCCCGTTATAGTCCACTATATTGAGGCCGTGACAAATGCCGTGGGAGTCAGCCCAGACATCGGCTACTTGCTTGCACTCGAAGGCAGCTACGGATCAAATCCGCAATACAAAGGTTCGTTTATCAATAATTGGTCGAGTGCCACGGGCCCATGGCAAATCGAAAATGGCGCAGCAGAAGATGCCTCAAAACAGGCCGCAATTGATCTCGACGGCGCATTTGGCGGATTCAAATTTCTAAACGCCGTCTATTACCACGGCGTTCGCAAACCAAGTCCGCGCGACGATCGCACGTATCTTCTCAATTCGACAGCCATGGCAAGCTATTATATAAAGTTCCTAATTAAACAATATAAGTTGCGCGATCCCGCTCTCGCCATCATGGCATATAATGCCGGGGGCGGCACGGTGAACAAAGCGCAGGGATCTGTAGATCCCTACCAAAATATCGATACTTCGTTGGGAGAAATTTTACGCTACCGAATTCGGACAAAAAAATATTGCCCCAGCATCGCCTACGCGTCGGAATTTCTCGCCCTTCGAGCCATTGGCCAGCACCCTGGCAAATACAACCTTCATATCGCCCCCGCGCAAACCAAAGCTTTTAAGTATAGTTTGAAAAATCCGTACAGCAAATTGCCGCCAAATGTACGC